>JBBAUU010000006.1:0-23712 GCA_040398065.1 Opitutales bacterium
CTTGACCTGGGTTACAGGACAAGGACCAGCTTGGACGACCGTAACAGGGACGAGGTTATTCTCCGCGTCATAGACCTGGGTCATTCCGATTTTTTTACCGAGTAGTTGGTGTTTCATTTTCTAAGAGGCAGGTGACTTCGTGAGAAGTCGTTTGGTCAGTGATGACCTGCTTTAGGCTTTGGATGTCCTTACGGAATCTTTGGTCCTGTTGGCCTGCGTTTGAGGGTTGAGGTTGAAAGTTAAGGGTTAAGCGATGATGTTGATATTCACGCCGGATGGCATGTTGAGTTTGCGCAGCTCATCAACAGTTTGGGAATTGGGTTCGATAATTTCGATGAGACGCTTGTGCGTACGAATTTCGAATTGATCCATGGATTTTTTGTCAACGTGCGGTGAGCGATTCACGGTGAGGCGCTCGATTGCGGTTGGTAAAGGGATAGGACCCGAAACACGGGCACCGGTACGCTTAGCAGTGTCGACAATCTCGGTGGCGGATTGATCCACCATGCGGTAATCGAAACCTTTAAGTTTGATACGAATTTTCATTATGCTGGCCATCGATAAGAATTTTTTAGGGGGTTGGAAGATTAGGTTCGAGCAGGAGCGCGAGAAGAAGTCTCGACGACTTGCTTTAAAATTGCGGCAGGAACTTGCGCGAAGTTGCTTGGTTCCATGGTGTAAGATGCACGACCTTTAGAAAGAGAACGTACATCGGTGGCGTAACCAAACATTTCAGCAAGAGGAACGAGAGAGTTAATGTTACAAAGACCATTCTTCGTTTCCATGCCTTGGATTTGTCCGCGGCGACGATTCAAGTCACCCATGATATCACCTTGATATTCTTCAGGGGTTACGACTTCGACTTTCATGATCGGCTCAAGTAAAATTGGTTTCGCATCTTTCATCGCTTCCTTGAACGCGAAGATACCAGCCATCTTGAAGGCCATTTCGTTGGAGTCGACTTCGTGGAAAGATCCAAAAACGATACGTGCTTTGAAATCGATTACTGGGTAGCCAGCAACGGTTCCGTTATTCGCAGCTTCGTTGATACCTTCGATCGTTGGCTTGATGTATTCCTTAGGAATGACACCACCGACGATTTCATTGATAACTTCCTGGCCCTTGCCCACGTTGGGTTCGAGTTTGATTTCGGCGTGACCGTATTGACCACGACCACCGGACTGACGAATAAATTTACCTACGCCTTCAGAATTAAGCGTAATCGTTTCGCGATAAGAAATCTGTGGCTTGCCTGATTTAGCTTCGACTTTGAATTCGCGCTTCAAGCGATCGACGATGATTTCTAAGTGCAACTCACCCATTCCTGAAATGAGGGTCTGACCGGTTTCAGGATTTGAGGAAACTTTGAAAGTAGGATCTTCTTTAGCTAAGCGCTGTAAACCAATCGAGAGACGTTCTTGGTCGCCCTTGGAATTTGGCTCGATGGACATCGAGATAACGGGATCTGCGAAAGTAGGTGGCTCGAGAACTAAATCGTCTTCGAGGGTGAGTGTATCACCAGTGATTACATCTTTTGGTCCGATAATCGCACAAATGTCGCCCGAGTAAGCAACGTCGATTTCTTCGCGATCCATCGCACGCAATAACACAATGCGCGAGATACGCTCATTGGAACGAGTACGAGGATTATAAAGATTATCACCCTTCTTCAATTGTCCGCGGTAAACACGGAAGAAAACTAACTGTCCCACAAACGGGTCAGCCCAAAGTTTGAAACAGAGACCGGTAACTTTCTGACCGTCGTCAGCGTTGATTTTGATTTCGGTATCACCGTCGTCAGTAAAGGCACGTTGGCCGCCCATATCGATAGGCGAAGGCAAGAAGTCGACAACGCAGTCGAGTAACATTTGTACGCCTTTATTTTTGAAAGCAGAACCAGGGATCACTCCGATGAAATTCATCGAGAGAGTGGCCTTACGAATACCAGCACGCATTTCTTCCACGCTGATGTCTTGGCCTTCTAAATATTTTCCAGCTAAAACGTCATCAAAGTCAGCTAAAGCTTCTAATAAAGCATCGCGCCATTTTTTGGCTTCCGCTTTTTGTTTTTCAGGAATTTCGACGGTGTCGAACTTCATGCCGCGAGGATCGGTCTCGTCGTACATGTAGGCGACGTTCTTGATCAAATCGATCATGCCCTTAAAGTCTTCACCTTGGCCGATTGGGATAAAGAGAGGGTGAGCGTTACCTTTTAATTTTTGGCGAATGTCATCGACTGCACCAAAGAAATCTGCACCGGTACGGTCCATCTTGTTAACGAAAGCAACACGTGGAACGGAGTACTTGTTCATCTGACGCCAAACGGTTTCTGATTGAGGCTGAACACCAGCCACCGCACAGAATACAGCGACAGCGCCGTCTAAAACACGGAGCGAACGCTCCACTTCAGCAGTAAAGTCAACGTGACCAGGAGTATCGATGATGTTGATACGGTGATCGATGTTAGCGTAAGGACCTTCTTTAGTTTTCCAACCCGCAGAAATAGCAGCAGCCGTAATCGTGATACCACGCTCGCGCTCTTGTTCCATCCAGTCAGTCGTCGCCGTGCCATCATGAACCTCACCCATCTTGTGTACGACACCCGTGTAGAAAAGAATACGCTCTGTAGTCGTAGTCTTTCCTGCGTCAATGTGTGCAGCGATACCGATATTACGCGTATGTTCTAAGGGGAACTTACGGTTCGGAGAGTTGAGTTTGGAAAGAGTGGTGGACATGGGTCGTAACTTGGAGTTCGGCCTGGAAAGTTATATTTCGAGAAAAGTTTACCAGCGGAGGTGAGCGAAGGCGCGGTTAGCTTGAGCCATCTTGTGAGTTTCTTCGCGCTTCTTCACAACGTTACCGGTGTTATTGTAGGCATCGACGATTTCAGCAGCGAGGGCTTCATGCATCGAGGTACCTTTGCGACCCGCAGCAGATTGAACAACCCAGCGAAGGGCGATACTGTTTTGGCGTTCGTGGCTAACTTCGACTGGAACTTGGTAAGTAGCACCACCGACGCGGCGGCTTTTTACTTCAAGCTTCGGACGGCAATTTTCGAGAGCACCTAAAAGTAATTCAACAGGATTACCTTTAACTAATTTCTCAGAAACTTTTTCGATCGCACCATAGACAATACCTTGGGCGATAGATTTCTTACCAGACTTCATAACGATGTTGATGAGTTGGCTCACCAAAGTGCTGCCGTAGCGAGCGTCTGGAAGGTGAATGCGTTTAACTGCTTTACGACGACGTGACATGAGTAAGTGAGTTTCTGAAGTTTATGAATTAGGCTTTCTTTTCCTTAGGACGCTTAACGCCATATTTGGAACGTGAGCGACGACGCTTCTCAACTCCCGAACAATCGAGAGGTCCGCGTACGATGTGGTAACGAACACCAGGAAGATCTTTCACACGACCACCGCGTACTAAGACGACGGAGTGTTCTTGGAGCTTATGACCTTCATCAGGAATATAAGTAATCACTTCTTGTCCATTCGTCAGACGAACCTTCGCGACTTTGCGTTGCGCAGAATTTGGTTTCTTCGGAGTACGGATCATCACCTGCACACAAACGCCACGACGGAAGGGCGAGTTGTTCAAGGCGGGTGACTTGGACTTAGCCTTCGGTTGGAGGCGAGGTTTACGGACGAGCTGGTTGATGGTAGGCATGGACCTAAGAAATTAGGGAAAAGAGGGTTGAGGCATAGAAGTCCGAGACCCCCGTGCAAGCGGAAAGTGCTACGATTTTAAGATTTCTTCAGTTGGGGCCAATTTTTGGGCATTGCGGCCGATTTTTTAGAGAGACAAATCCGCTACGATTGGCAAGGATGAGGCCCCAGCATGTTTCGCCCCTTCGCCACACTTATAATAGCTAGTTTAACCCTATGTTCACAGGGTTTTGCCGCTAACACCGAACTTGGAAAACAGGCCCCGAGTAACACCCAAACACCCCCTGCCCCCTCCCCAACTGGTACCGGAAAAACCGATAAAACTGTCAAAAACAGCTCCAAGGAGCAAACCGACGCCGAATTGATCCTCCTCTCCGGCCTGCCCCTCACCAAAGGAGTCGATGCCACTCAATCCTACGTCCGAATTTCAATAATCAAATCCGACCTAATCGAGGATTCGACCCTTAAACAATGGGTCAGACTCGCTTTATCGAAAATCTCAGATCAGCCCGAAAGCGCCGCCGCCATCCGCGAAGAACATCTTATTAGAGTAGGCGACTACTACCTGACCCAAGCCCTCGAAGCCCAAAAATTAAATAAGATACCCGAGGCCTATAAAATGTCCCAAATCGCCGTCCGTATTAGCCCGGGTAATACCAAGGCTAAGTTGTTATTAGCCAATATTTTACATAATAATTACAATCGAACAGAAGACGCGGTTCAGACCCTCCGTCGCGGACTAGATTATCTCAATATTACCGACACCTTGGGCCGGGATTATTTGGACCGCTACTTCCAACTTCTTCAATTAGTAGAACGCGACGACGAGGTCATTGAGCAAAGCCTCCTCATGTTGAAGAACGGAAAAGATCTCCCGCCAGCAACTCGCCAAACAATTTCTCTCGCCGCCGCTACTTCACTTTACTGGGTCGGTCGCTATGCCGAGTCAGTTAATATTATAAATCTAAATGGTCTCGATGAAGAGGCCCGCGGATTACTTTTAAAAGCCCGCGCACTTTTCGATGGTGGAAAAACCACCGAGTCCATCAGCTACCTGGAATCGAAGACCTCTCAATTTTCCGGTAATGCCAAAGATGCCATCTACTCTCAGCTCGCGCGCTTTCATTTATTAATGGGGAAACCAAAAATCGCCCTCACCGTCACCAATGAGCGAATTGGCTTAGACGAAAAGGCACCCTTCCCGCATTTACAAAAATTATTAATTCTCGACCGACTCGGACTGAAAGATGACTACGAGAAAGAATTACAACTCATCGCGGAAAGATTTTCGGGAAATTCTGCGGCCATGCTCGCTCTCGCCAATTTCGCTGCGGAACGTGGCTACGAAGGACTGACCTCAACTTTAACCAACGTAGCTGCTAATCGTGGCTTTGAACGGGCGACCTTTGTGGCACTCCATCTTGAATCTTTAATTAACGGCGGTCACCCCGATGAAGCGATTGCCCAATACAAACAAGTGAATTCAGCCGAAAAAGGTTTCTTCACCTCTAATCAATCTATCATCCAAGCACTCCTCGGTGTCGCTTATCATGCCCGTCCGAAAAAAGATGATGTCGCCGCGAAGAGCGATCGAAACATCGGTGATCGTTATCTCACCGAATTTTTAAAAACGCCTAATCTCAGTCCCGAAGCTTATCGCTCAGTGGGGCGACAATTAAAAGCCGCACGCGCGAGTGATGCCGCCGTGCGCGTTTTAGAAATAGGTGTGAAATTACATCCTAAATATTCTCAACTGAAGGCTGACTACATCGGCGCACGTATTCTCGCTGGTGCCGTCGATACCTATGGAACCAGAAAATCTGTAGCCGATGAATTGGAAGAGTTATTAAAAATGCGTCGCCCCTCCCCACTCATTTGGCATGAAGCACTTTCGTGGTTACGTTCGGAAGCAAAACTTTCTAAAGAGCAGGCCAACCGTCTCGAAAAATCTATCGCTCCCTTGTCCCGCCCTGATTTAGATATGAAGGCCCTCTCCGGACGCTAGAGCATGCCCAACCTTCAAGAAAAACGCGCAGCGCTCATCGCCGAACTGGAACCGTTCGCCGATCATCACGAACGTTTTCAATATGTCATCGACCGTGCGAAATCAGCACCTGGTCTGCCCGCTAATCTAAAGCTCGATGTCTTTTTGATCGAAGGATGTACCTCTAATCTTTGGCTCATTCCCACCGTTAAAAATGGTCGCTGTCATTTTCAATGCGATGCGGATTCCTTAATTACCAAAGGCATCGCCTCGCTGGTTTGTGAGTTCTATGAAGGGGCTCCCACCGAAGAAGTGGCCCAAACCGATGCCGACTTCCTCGCTGAAGTGGGCATCACCCAGCATCTTTCTCCCAATCGTCGCAACGGTCTCACAAATTTAGTTTCTAAAATTCGTAATTTTGCCAAAGCCGCATTATCTAATTCATAATCACTATGAAGGATACACCGGCTTCGACTCCTAATCCACTTTTGAAATGGCTCTGCTTGGGCGCACTCGCGTGGGCGGTACTTGTTCTTCAAGCGGGTGGATTCACAACTAGCATTCGCGCCGGCATGGCTTTTCTTGATTGGCCACTTTCCAACGGCTCACTCAATCCTCCCGGCTGGCTCACCGAAATAGATAAGTTCGCCGAACACTCCCATCGACTGGCAGCAACGGGACTGGGTTTATTTTGTATCGCCATCGCCTGGACTCATCGTCGCTGGGAAAAACGACCACTCATTCGTAAGGCTGCCTACCTACTTTTGGGACTAATCATTCTCCAGGGTCTACTGGGCGGACTACGGGTATTGCTCGACCAATTAAATATCGGTGGAGATGAAAATTTCAAAGCGGTGAGTTTCGCTATCGGCCACGCCGTGAACGCCCAACTCACCATCGCCGTCTTAGCCATCGTCGCGATGAGTCACACCAAGCTTTGGCAAAATAATTCAAACCACTCTACACGTTTTGAAATGATCAGTGGAAGAATTAGTTTAGTACTTTTATTAATCGTGATAATTATGGGAGCAGTCATGCGCCAAAATCATTTCACCCTTTGGGCAACCCAACCAACCGCCTACGAAGTTTTTATTCCCAATGGCACTGGACTGCCACAAGTGGTCAATAGTTTGCACCGCGGCGGCGCACTCATCGCCGGTGTTCTCGTGATTGTTTTTGCACTGTCTGGACAACGACCCGCTTATCGATGGATTCCTCTGTTTATTCTTTTGACCCTACAAATCACTCTCGGGATTTTAAGCGTACAATTACCTTTAAATCCGCACGTGCGAACCGTTCACCTTGTCATCGGCGCAGCGCTCTTCTCCACTCTCTGTGCCCAAGTTGCTCTGCTGCATCGACGGAATTAACTTTAACCTTTAATTAAAATCGCCACCACCAACGTATGAGCTCCAAAGCTGGATCAATCCCCGCCGCCTATTGGGAGCTTACTAAGCCGCGTTTATCTTTTCTCTCAGTACTAACCGCACTCACTGGATATTTCTGTAGCAATCCTCATCCCCAAGGCGGAGTTGATCCCAAGGGATTAGTATCGCTAGCCCTTGGTACTGCCCTCGCCGCGGGTGGCTGCGGTGCGTTAAACATGTGGATGGAGCGCCAAGCCGATAGTCAAATGGATCGCACCAAGTTCCGTCCATTACCTAGTGGATTAATCAAGCCACTCCACGCACTTATTTTCGGAATGTTTTTAAGCAGTGTCGGCGTGGCCTTAGTTTGGAATGGCGCGAACACTTTGGCCGGACTTCTGACACTCGCGACAGTGGTCTCCTACTTACTATTCTATACACCGCTTAAAACAAAAACAACTTGGTGCACGCTCGTGGGTTCACTCCCGGGTGCGATTCCACCCATCATCGGCACAGCTACCAAATTAGGCGCGATAGACACGATGGGCTGGTTGCTCTTTGCCCTACTTTTCTTTTGGCAAGTTCCTCACTTCATGTCCCTCGCAGTTATGTGCCGTCATGATTACGAACGCGGAGGATTTAAAATCGCCACCGTAGCCGATCCGACTGGTCGCACCGCCGCACTGTGGTCGATTTCATTCATGGTTCCGATGCTCTTTGTGGTAAGTGCCATCGTCCAAGTATTTTTTATAACTGACCCCTCAAGAGGATGGATGAGCCCTTTCGTTTGGGTATCTCTCATCGCCAGTATCATCTTTTTTAAACTGAGTTTAGATTTCATGTTACCGCATCGTCGCAACGAAGTCGCCAAGCCATTCTTCCTCGCCTCCATTCTTTATCTCCCGGTTATCTTGCTCACCCTCACTCTTAATCGATTGTTTTAAATGATGAAGCCGCAGGAAGTTAAAGTCCGTCTGCGGGAGGAATTAAAAAGTTTACGCGAGTCCCTTAATTCCGCCCAGCGCGAAGCTGCCGCCATGGCCGCTGAAGCAAAAATTGTCCATCTACCCGCATGGCAAAAAGCAAAAGTGGTCTGCCTGTATGCCTCTTTCAAAAGCGAATTACCCACGACACGACTTTTACAAAATCTTTTAAGTTCAAAAAAGCGGTGCGTGCTCCCCAAAGTAAACGCCGACGGACTTCCTGAACT
Organism: Opitutales bacterium; assembly: GCA_040398065.1. GTDB lineage: Bacteria > Verrucomicrobiota > Verrucomicrobiia > Opitutales > UBA953 > UBA953. The sequence continues at coordinate 8,230 of JBBAUU010000006.1, forward strand.
TTATGAGATTAAAAGTTTTCAAGATTTAGAACTCTCATCGTTAGAAATTCTTGAACCGAAAATAAACTGCCCACGCATCAACCCAACCCAAATCGATTTCTTTCTCGTCCCTGGGATTGGTTTTGATCGCCAAGGAAATCGCCTGGGTCACGGCTCAGGATTTTACGATCGGTTACTAGCTCAGGCTAGCCCCTCGGCATTTCTTCTCGGGTATGGTTATGATTTTCAGGTGGTTCATGCTATTCCCCACGAAGCACACGATATCGCAGTGCATGCGGTGGCTACGCCCACTCAAATAATTGATATAAAACCTGCGTAGTCGGTTTGCTAAAAATCACTTATACAGTCCGTTGAGCGGTCCGATGACCACCAGTCGCCCCAACGCTATCCGACTCCGCGGAGTTCGCCAAAATAATCTCAAGGGGTTTGATATCGATATACCGATTGGAAAGTTGGTCGTCGTCACCGGACTGAGCGGAGCCGGCAAGTCATCCCTCGTCTTTGATACCCTCCACGCCGAAGGACAACGTCGCTACGTGGAAACGTTTAGCCCATACGTCCGTCAGTTTTTGGAACTGCTCCCAGCGCCGGCACTCGACTCCGCCGAAAATATCCGCCCGTCAGTCGCCATCAAACAAGGCAACACCGTACGCACCTCACGCTCCAATGTCGGTACCATGACTGAGCTTTGCGATTGGTTTAAAGTTTGGTTTGCTCACCGCGCACAACTCATCGATCCCGCCAGCGGCGAACCAATCACCCCTCAAGGACCGGATACTGCCTGGGAAATCTGTCTGAAGAAATACCGTGATCAATCAGTGGTCGTTACTTTCGCTCTCCAAAAACCAGAAGGACTCACCTGGGAGGCAATCGCCGATGAATTTATTCGAGCAGGGTTTACCCGTGCTTATATTAAAAATAAAAGAATTAATCTCGGAGACGATAAAATCCCTGAAGGTGAATCCGAAATTCTGCTCATTCAGGATCGTATTAAAATCGAACCCGCTGCCAATTCTCGCTTTCACGAAGCGACATTAAGTGCCTTTCGCTTAGGGGGCGGAAGAATGAGATTAATCAGTGAAGACGGCGCCGAAATTGCCCGATTCAGTGAAGTATTAGAATCGCCCGTGAATGGTAAAAAATTCAGAGCCGCGACCCCTGCTCTGTTCTCTTTTAACTCGCCGATTGGTGCCTGTGCTTGCTGTCGTGGATTTGGACGAGTCATCGGGCTGGATTGGAAAAAAATTATTCCTCAGAGCGATGCTACCTTGGCCGAGGGTGCCATCGCCCCTTTTCAAGGAGCCGTTTACGGTGAAAGTCAGAAAGATCTACAACGGGCCTGTAAAAAGAAAAATATTCCGATGGATGTTCCTTGGAATAAATTATCCGCGAGTCACCGAAAATTTATCGAAGACGGCGATCCCACTTATGAGTCAGGTGAATGGGAATCAAAGTGGTACGGCGTGAGAGGTTTCTTTAAATGGTTAGAGTCTAGTACGTACAAAATGCACGTGCGCATGTACCTATCGCGCTGGCGCGCCTACGAAGAATGTCCGCAATGCCATGGAAAAAGATTTTGCGAGGAATCCTTATTCTGGAAATGGGAAAATAAAACGCTGTCCGACCTGTACGCGATTCCCGTCAAAGAACTTAAAGAGTTATTACTGCCACACGCGCCGAAAAATTCCCGTCATCCTGCCAACCACGCACTCGAAGCTATTTTAGCCCGACTGGGTTACTTAGAAGCGGTCGGATTAAATTATCTGACGCTTGATCGATTATCGCGGACGCTTTCCGGCGGAGAAATCCAACGTGTTAATCTGACCTCATGTCTCGGTGCCTGTTTAGCGGATACTATTTTCGTACTCGATGAGCCTAGCGTGGGTATGCATGCCCGCGACTTATCCAAGATGGTAACCATTTTGAGAAGTCTGGTCGATCAAGGTAATACCGTTGTGGTAGTTGAGCACGATGAGTCCGTGATGCGTGCTGCCGATTGGTTAATTGAAATTGGGCCTCAACCAGGCGCACAAGGCGGCTATTGCCTATATCAAGGCAAGCCCGATGGGATTTTAAAAATTAAAGATTCCGCAACCGGAGCATGGCTCTCGGGCAAGCGCCAAGTCGAGCCGCGTAAAATCAGACCTGTGACCAATAGCACGCCGCGTCTACGCATCGATAATATTAGCATTAATAATTTAAAGGATTTTTCTAGCACATTGCCACTCGGTCGACTCGTCGGACTCTGCGGCGTATCCGGATCAGGGAAATCGACTCTACTTCACCAAGTGATTGGACGTGGAAATTTAGATGACGAAGATACGAGCAATCCTCTCAATGGAAAATTAATTTTTGACGTCGATCCAGCAGAAGTCGCCGTCATCGATCAGTCACCAGCCACACGCACTCCACGCTCCAATCCCGCTCTTTATGTTGGAGCCTGGGATGCGATCAGAAATTTATTGGGCAACTCCGATGCCGCTAAAGTGGCCGGACTCACCCCTTCGCATTTTTCTTTTAATGCAGGTGAAGGTCGTTGTGAACGGTGCGGTGGTGCGGGCTGGGAAACTGTTGAAATGCAATTCGTCTCCGACGTCGCCCTCCCCTGTCCCTCATGTAATGGTAAACGCTTCCGTGATGAAATCTTAGCTTTCAAGTTCGATGGAAAATCCGTGGCCGATTTATTAGCGATGTCAGTTTCCGAAGCCCGAATTTTTCTCGGTGGCCGAACTCCTGCCAGCAATCAATTGAGTGTCCTTGAAGAAGTCGGTCTGGGTTATCTTTCGATGGGACAACCTTTGACCACGTTATCGGGCGGTGAAGCTCAGCGCTTAAAACTGGTGCGTTATTTATCGCGACTGGATCCACAAAAAACGGGTTCACTCTTACTTCTCGATGAACCAACGACGGGGTTACACCGCGAAGACGTTTCTAAATTAATTAAGTTACTCCAACGACTCACCGATGCGGGTCACTCGCTCATCGTCGTAGAACACCATCTCGATGTTTTAAAATCTTGCGATTGGTTAGTTGAAATGGGTCCTGAAGCTGGACCGCAAGGTGGAAAACTTGTTGCGGAAGGAACTCCCGAAGTCGTGGCCCGAGGTAAAACAACGACAGGGAAATATCTCGCTCTAGAAGATAAAGCCTTTGATGCGAAAACAAATTACGTGAGTCACCCGCGGCCTACAGCAATCACACTCACGGGTGCGCGTGAACATAATCTTAAAAATGTATCAGTAAAAATTCCTCACGGTTCGCTCTCGGTGATGACCGGTGTTTCTGGATCAGGAAAATCAACGTTGGCATTCGATATTCTATTCGCAGAAGGACAGAGACGTTTCTTGGAATGTGTTTCCGCTTATGCCCGTCAATTCGTAGAACAATTACCTAAGCCCGATATCGATTCACTCTCGGGCTTACCGCCGACTGTAGCCATTGAGCAACGCGTAACCCGCGGCTCCGCTAAATCCACGGTCGCGACCGTCACCGAAGTAGCCCAATACCTCCGCGTACTTTTTGCTCGGGCAGGTATTTTACACAGTCCAACCACGGGAGAGCCTTTAACTGAAATGACCGAAGATGCGGTCGTAAGAATTATATCGAAAAATATTAAAAACCTAAAGCGGGGTAAAATATTCATCGGGGCGCCACTCGTGCGTTCACGCAAAGGCCACCATCGACCGCTCGCGGAATGGGCAGAGGCGCATGGCTACACCCATTTACGTTGTGATAACCAAATCATGCCCGTCGATGGATTTGGCGGACTCGATCGTTATCGTGAACACGACGTCGATGTGATTCTAGCGACCATTGATCATGATGGTATTATTTTGCACCCTGATGAAACCGAGGAAGACGGTGATGCCTCATTAAGAAGTTTAATACGTAAGGCTCTCACTACTGGTAAAGGTGCCTGTCTTTTAATTAGCGAACAAGGTAAGCAGTTGGTCTATCTTTCGACATCCAGAAGCGATCCTGCGACGGGTGAGTCATTCCCTGAAGTTGACCCGAAACACTTGTCCTGGAATTCACCACGCGGCTGGTGCCCGACTTGTCGTGGCCACGGATTAGAAGTCACAAAATTCTCTGCCGACGAAGAAGAAACCCTCAATGAAAACGCATTGGGTGATCGCGTGAGTGATAGTGTTTGTCCGGATTGCCAAGGCCAACGACTAGGACCCATCGGTCGAGCGGTTAAACTTATCGGAGCACAGGAACAAAAACTTTCGTTGCCTGAGCTTCTCCGACTTCAACCCGATGACGCGTTGAAATTCCTGAAGAGTCTGCAGTGCGAACCCAGAGAAAAAGCTATTGTTCAAGCCTTGCTTCCAGAAATCTCGGCACGTTTAAAATTCTTAAGTTCCGTGGGCTTGGGTTATCTCTCACTCGATCGCGGTGCGGATACACTCTCGGGTGGAGAATCACAACGCATTCGCCTCGCTGCTCAACTCGGGTCCACCCTTTCCGGTGCACTCTATATATTAGACGAGCCCAGTATTGGATTACACCCACGAGATAATGATCGACTCATTGAATCACTCAAAGATCTGAGAAATCGTGGCAACACCGTGCTCGTCGTGGAACACGATGAAGACACCATGCGTGCGGCGGATAATATTATCGATATGGGGCCGGGTGCGGGTGTGCATGGCGGACAAATCATCGCTGAAGGAACGGCTGCTGTACTTGAAGCTAACAAAAAGTCGGTTACCGGACAGTCTCTCAAAACCGCTATTCCTCACCCATTACGCGGAAGCCGTCGACCAATCACTGAAAAAAATAATGCAATTGAATGGGTGAAATTAAAAAATGCCTGTCTACGAAATCTAAAAGGGTTTGATGTAAAATTCCCCACCGCACGACTTTCCGTAGTTTGCGGAGTCTCGGGTGCGGGCAAAAGCACTTTAATGACCGACCTCATTGCCCCCGCGGCTGGTTGGGCGATTTCCAAAAAGAAAGACGGGATAACCGGCAAAGAGGCCCTCGCATTAATTTCTAATCAGGGAGAAATTTCTTTCCACTCTATCACGGGGTTAAAATCATTCCGTCAATTAGTCATCGTCGACCAAGAACCCATCGGCAAAACTCCGCGATCCACACCCGCAACCTATATTGGAGCGTGGGATATTATTCGTGAACGACTCGCCGCACTTCCTGAAGCTTCGATTCGCGGACATAATGCTAGTTTCTTTTCCTTTAATACATCGGGCGGACGCTGTGAAGCCTGCTCGGGTGCGGGTCGAATTAAATTAGAAATGAGTTTCCTGCCCGACACTTATGTACCCTGTGAAGAATGCGGAAGTTTGCGTTACGGTAATGCCGCGCGCGCGATTCGCTGGAATGGAAAATCGGCGGGTGATTTATTAAATATGACTTTTGAAGAGGGAGCTGAATTTTTCTCCTTCGATGTTAAATTAAAAGACCTCTGTGCCTTGATGACCAAAACCGGATTGGGTTATTTAACCTTAGGTCAAAGCAGTCCAACTCTCTCCGGCGGTGAGGCACAAAGATTAAAGTTAGTAAGCGAATTAGCCAAAGGCCTACCTACGTTTAGAGAGCGAGCCCGCGGACAAATTCGTCCTAACTTATATTTATTAGAAGAGCCCACGATTGGACTTCACCAATCTGATTGTAAAAAACTCATCGAGTTACTTCACGCCTTAGTCGATCAAGGTCACACCGTCATCGTGATTGAGCATCACCCTGATTTGATTGCCGAGGCGGATTGGGTGGTGGAAATCGGACCCGAAGGCGGGCAGAACGGTGGACAGCTTTTACATGCCGGAGACCCTGAAGCACTCGCAAAACGTAAAGATTCACCGACCGCGCCGGCATTAGCGGCCACTTTAAAAAGAGGTAAGATAAAATAAATTGGCTTAAAGTCCTTAAATGAGTGAAATGATTTAAGGCTAATGAGTTCCCATCGCGCCATACTTCTCGGGGTAAATATCGATCACGCAGCCACACTGCGTCAGGCTCGCTATCGCGGGGTGCATCAATCCATCCACGCCGAACCTAGCCCGGTATCTTTTGCCCGCGAATCTCTCCTGGCCGGAGCTGACGGCATCACCGTGCACCTCCGTGAAGATCGTCGACACATTCAAGAAGAAGACGTCTACGCCATCGCTCAACTCCCTGGTGTACGTTTAAATTTAGAAATGGCCTGCACTGCTGAGATGGTCGTCTTCGCCAAAAAACTTAAACCTGCCGCCGTGTGTCTGGTTCCAGAATCCAGAGAAGAAGTTACCACGGAAGGTGGCCTAAATGTCGTTAAGCAATTTGAACGAGTCAAAGAAACCGTGCAGGCACTTAAAGCAGCTGGATGCGAGGTATCACTTTTTATTGAAGCGGACGACAAACAGATTGAAGCAGCACATTCGACCGGAGCCCCCGTTGTCGAACTACACACGGGTGCCTTTGCCAATGCTTGGAAAACTCCGGCAGCTGATAAAGAATTTGAACGTCTACGTCTCGGTTGCGAAAAAGCGAAGCAGCTCGGGTTGATTGTGAATGCGGGCCATGGAATTAATTATGATAATATTAAAAAGATTATCACCCTGCCCCATCTAAATGAACTCAACATCGGACACACCATTGTCTCCCGGGCTTTAATGATTGGAGTCCGGCCTGCGGTGGCCGAAATGAAGGCCCTCATTTCATGAACCTCAACGGGGGCAATGTTATCGGGGTTGGCGTAGACCTCACTGAGATTTCGCGTATTCGCTCGGCTCATCAAAAACACGGACAAAGTTTTCTCGACAAAATCTTCACCGCTGAGGAACAGGCTTTTTGTCTAAGCAAAGCCGATCCCTATCCATCACTCGCTGCGAGATTCGCCGCAAAAGAAGCGGTGAGCAAAGCACTGGGAACCGGCTTTAGTGAAAAATTTTTGTTAACCAGTTGTAGTGTTAAAACCGGAACCGAGGGTGAGCCGCTAGTCGTACTCGATGATAAGGCCAAGGCGCTCGTTCACGAAAAAGGGGCGACCCAAGTATTGGTTTCATTAACTCACACTGATCAACTCGCCGAAGCCTTCGCTGTTTTAGTAAAATAAAATGTTATCTGCTCATCGTCTTCCTGTTTTGTCCTGCACCGAGTCCGCAGCGCTGGAGACGGCGTATTTAAAACAAAATCCAGGCAGTGATTGGAACTTAATGAAACGTGCGGCGGAGGAATTAGCGTTCGAGAGTCTAATCTTTTTAAATCGTACCCCCGAAAAAATACTAGTCCTCGTTGGCTCGGGAAATAATGGAGCCGATGCCTTATTGGCAGCCGTTTTAGCCTCCACGGAGAAAACGCAAATCACAGCAGTGTTTGCGACTGAATCCCCGTCTACACCATTAGCCAAAAAAGTTTGGCAACTTACCCGTCAAAGGGTGAAGAAAGTTTCTTCGCAGAAGTTTAAAACTTTGGCGAAAACTGATTTCTGTCTTATTTTTGATGGCCTACTCGGCCAAGGGTTCCGAGCACCGCTTCGCCCGGTGATGAAGAAAATTATTCTAGCTTCCGCTTCGTTGAAAGGGCTGCGCGTTGCGGTGGATTTACCGAGTGGCGTGGGCGACGACTCCAAAGGTCCAGCCTTCAAAGCCGATCTCACGATTTCTATTGGATGTTTAAAACATCCCTTGCTTGAACCTAAAAATAACCGTTACGTCGGGCGTATTCGCGTCATCGACATCGGCCTACCGCTAGGCGTGGGCACCGATAGTTGTAGCACATTATCGGCTCTGGATCCGATTAAGAAGCCGAGAAGTTCAAATACCGAGAAGAGACAACAAGGTAGAATTTTAATTGTCGGTGGTTCGCAATCGATGCCTGGTGCAGTCATTATGAATACCGCAGCTGCCCTACAAGCCGGCGGAGGACTGGTCACTACTTGCCTACCCCAATCAATCCGTGCGCGCGCAGCCGTCGCCTACCCTGAAGCCATGTGGAATGGCCTATCCACTAATACCTCAGGCGTCATGCTGCCTCCTAAAAATCTTTCTAAACTATTTAAACAGAAAGACGTGCTGCTCATTGGGTCGGGCATGAGCGAAAAATCTTTAACCTCGATTAAAAAGTTTATTAAGAACTTTGGCGGAGACGTTATTCTTGATGCTGATGCCTTGCGACCCGAGGTCGTTAAAAATATTTCTGTTGGAAAAAATTATATATTACTTCCTCACGCCGGGGAGTTTTTTAGACTCAGTGGTAAAAAAATGTCGGCGGAGACGGGTCGAGCCTTTGCCCGTAAAACAAAAACCATCGTCGTTCTTAAAGGTCCAATCACCATGATTACCGATGGCACTCATTTAATTTATGTACCATTTGGTGGACCCATTTTAGCACGCGGCGGCTCGGGGGATTGTCTGGCCGGAATGATTGCCGCCGTGGTGGCACGACGTCGCACTTTAAAACTTTCGCTCTTAGGCGCAGTCGAGTGTGGTGTCGTCTGGCACGCTCGCGCGGCCGATCTCTTACGTCAGGACGAGGGCGAGGAAGCAGTGAGAACTACCCAGATTCTATCTGAGCTATCCAAGGCCTTGAAGTGAAATTATTGTCGGCTTGGGTCGTGCGGTGCTTCCCTTGCCACAAGACTTTCGAACGCAGTGTCTGCTTCTAAACGGCTTATCCCAAGTTGGTCCAGTCACGGTCCGGCGCCTGCGAGAAACTTTCGGTAATGACTTATCCGCCGCTTTATCCGCTTCTGCGAATGAATTACGAAAAGTTAAAGGGCTAACCGAGCCCACGATTCGCTCACTGCAGGAGAAAAATTTTGATTGGGTAAAAGAGTTAAGCGAAGTCGAAAACTATGGTTTTAAAATTATCGATGAAACATCGGTGGAGTGGCCGCAGTCTTTACAACAATTATGGGACCCACCCCTTGTCCTCTATGTGGATGGTCATGCCTTACCGAATGAAAGATCCGTCGCGATTATTGGATCAAGACACTGTTCGCCCTACGGAACTTATTTAGCACATCACTTCGCGCAGGAATTAGCGAAGTTGGGGTGGTGGATTGTGAGTGGCATGGCTCGAGGAATTGATTTTGCGGCACACGAAGGCGCGCTAAGCGTCGACGGAAAAACAGCCGCCATCTTAGGTCATGGCATTAATCTAACCTACCCACCTGAAGCGCTTACTCTCCGTAAAAAAATCGCTGAGAGTGGATGCATCCTTTCGGAGTTTCCATTGGGACGACCAGCGGATCGCCAAAGCTTTCCGCAACGTAATCGCCTGGTGGCTGGACTCGTTAAAGCCGTCATTATTATCGAAACAGATGTGGATGGAGGCAGTATGATTACTGCTCGATTTGCTGGAGACTTAGGAAAAACACTTTTGGCGGTGCCGGGTCGAATCGACAGTCCCACCAGTCGTGGATGTCATCAATTGATACGTGATGGGGCGACATTGGTGAGTTCGCTCGATGATATTTTGTCGGAAATCGGAGAACAACGCGGACAGCTACAAATCCCTTTCGAGCAAATGAATCCTGAAGACAGTCATTGGTTAAAACATTTTAAAGGCGGAACCATTCATGATGCAGAATCACTTTCAGAGGTGGCAAATTGTTCACTCGCCGATGCCGCGAGTGCGCTCACACTTTTAGAAATACAAGGTAAGCTTCAACGGCGCAGCGATGGCCGTCACGAAAGATGATGATTAAGGATAAAGCTTATAACCATGAGCCACGTCTACCGTCGTAGTTGGCTTTGCACCCGTAAGCCAATCAATCACCGCTTTAGGCTTAGCTAGAAAATCTCTTACGTAATTAAAATACGCGGTCGGCTCATGCCCGAAGTCGGCGCTATATGACAATGCTTTATATTGATTAGTTGAAATTCGATCTGCGAGCCAAAGCGCACGATCGCAATGCCAGCCTTGGGAAACATAAATAACAGGTTCGTCTAGAAAAACCGCAGCGGCACGTTTAACTGAATCGAGCGTTCTCCATCCGTACGGGTCTAAGACAATCGGTGTGGTGACTCCCGCTTCGCGCAGTCGATCGGCCATTGTGCGAGCCTGAGAATTTAAACCCGATGTCACTACCAATTTAATTTTTCCAGAGCGACAGAGTTCAGCGGCTGCCGCGATTCTTAATTTAAAACACTCGCTTAACTTTCCTGTTTTTTCATCACGCTCGTTTAGACCCAATAAAATCAGGACCGAGTTTTGAGGAACTTGCTGAGGGGTAGTTCTGAGATCACGACCCAATCCAGCGGACCAAACCCATACATTGGAGATGATAAAGAAAGCGGATAACAGCCCAGAAACCCAGAGGAGTGTCCTTCTAAGTATCGGGTTCATACACAGACACTAACCCAGAATTTTGCCCCTAAAAGCGTAAAATTTACTTAAGTTTGCCTAAATTTAAGCAGAATCGGTTGCTAATAGTAGGTTTAGTGGCAATATCCACAAGGACGTGTTTCTGGCACGCTTTCTGCCTACTTTTACTCAATGAGTGCAACAACCAACAGTGCTAAAGTTCTAATCATCGATGATGACAAAGACCTACGTTATTCCCTTCGTCGTGCGTTAGCTGGGCAGGGTCACAATGTTTTAGAAGCGGACAGCGGCGAGTCCGGTGTCGCTTTAGCGAAACGCGAGCAACCCGATGTCATTCTCTTGGATAATCGCATGAGTGGAATCTCGGGAATCGAAACCCTACAGATGCTTCGTGGTGCACAGCCTCAAGCGATGGTTATTTTAATGACGGCGTTTGGAACAACCCAGACTGCCATCGAGGCGATGAAGTTTGGTGCGTACGATTATGTGATGAAGCCATTCGACCAAGCGAAGCTTATCGCACTGGTTGATCGAGCCCTGGGTGCACGACGCGATTTAAGTTCCGCAACAAAAGCTGGACGCTCCTTAGTGAATCCCGCCGATTACAAAGAAGGCCTCGTGGGAAGTTCCGAGCCCATGCAAGAAGTACTCAAATCGATTGGCCAAGTCGCCGCGAGCGATGCCACGGTGTTAATCACTGGCGAAAGTGGTACGGGAAAAGAATTAGTGGCACGTTGCATCGCCCAACACTCCCTCCGTGCTAAAGGCCCTTTCATCGCGGTGAATTGTGCCGCCATTCCAGAAAACTTAATTGAGTCAGAATTATTCGGACATGAGAAAGGTGCGTTCACGGGAGCGACCAATCAAAAGCCTGGAAAATTTGAGCTCTGTGATGGTGGCACGATTTTCCTCGATGAAATCGGGGATATGTCACTCCCCACACAAACCAAAGTATTACGTGCGATACAAGATGGTGAAATTCAACGCGTCGGCGGAACCACTACTTTAAAAGTCAGCGTGCGCTTAGTCGCCGCGACGAATAAGGATCTCGAAGCGATGGTCGCTGCCCGTCAATTCCGCGAAGATCTTTTCTACCGTCTCAATGTTTTCCGTATCCGTCTCCCCGCTCTGCGAGACCGAAAAGATGATATTCCCTTGCTCGTTGATTACATGCTTCAACGCCAAGCCGCTGCCCGCAAAGGCAAACCCAAGCGCTTATCGAATGAAGCCTTGGAAAAACTCGTTGCGCATGATTGGCCTGGTAATGTGCGTGAACTCGAGAACGTGATTCAACGCGCCAATGTGATTGCGAAAGGCGAAACCATCTTAGCTAAAGATTTACCACAAGAGGTTACCAGTCCGCGCCGCTCAGCAACCAAGACAACTACTACCGCAACCCCTGCGTTGACCGGAGCCATTCAACCCGAAGTCAGTGTCGTAGCAGCCGCTCCATCATCGCAAACACTCTACGACGCCATCTATAAACAGAATCGCGTGGATGATGGTAGAAATATTTTAAATACGATTGAAATTGAACTCATTAAGCGAGCGATGGAAGAAACTCGGGGCAACCAACTCCGTTCTTCTATCATTCTGGGTATTAATCGATCGACTTTGAAAAAGCGGCTCATGGAGATGCAAGAAGCCGGTATCAAGTTCTTCACCTAAAAGGTTTTACTCGCTCAGTTTTTTGGTATTAAAAATTCCATGCGCCCCACCGTATGGATTTATTTAGTCCTTTCTCTCATTGTTGCTGGATGTTCTACCACGCCCGACAGCGGACTTAATGTAAAATCGTTTAATGATCGCGGAGTGATGATGTATGCCGACGTCACCCACGTGAAGGCCCCTTACGCCAAAGACCCTTCGGTGGTTAAGTTTAAGGGTAAATATTGGATGTATTATTCCGTACCCGAGTTGGAAGGCATGTTGGGCTGGAGAATTGGTATTGCGAATAGCGATGACCTCATCGTCTGGAAAAAAGTTGGGATGATTCAGCCTGAGCAAAAAGTGGAAGCGAACGGCTTCTGTGCTCCTGCAGCTATTATTCTTAACGGAAAAATAAATATATTTTATCAAAGTTACGGAAATAAAAAACTCGATGCTATCTGCCACGCCTGGTCCGAAGATGGCATTCATTTTACGCGTAATCCTGCTAACCCTATTTTTAGACCCCATGGAGATTGGACCTGTGGACGGGCGATTGACGCCGAAGCCTTCGTCGATGGCGATCGCCTCCTTCTCTATTTCGCTTCCCGCGATGTTGGCTATAAAATCCAACTCATCGGCGTAGCCGCGGCCCCTCTGAACTCTGACTTTTCGCCTAGTCAGTGGACACAACTCGTTAATGCTCCGATTTTGGTACCTACTTTAGATTGGGAAAAAAACTGTATCGAAGCGGCAAGTATCATCAAACGTGATAATATCTTTTATATGTTTTACGCAGGAGCTTATAACAATGAGCCCCAACAAATCGGCGTCGCGAAAAGCATGGACGGCGTTAAATGGGAACGCTTAAGCGATCAGCCTCTTTTAACTAATGGTAAACCTGGCAGTTGGAATTCAAGCGAATCGGGTCACCCAGGAATTTTCCATGACACCGACGGACAAGATTATTTATTTTATCAGGGCAATAACGACAAAGGTAAAACCTGGTATCTATCCTTCGTTAAAATCGGCTGGAAAGACGGCCGTCCGTTTGTCATCGAGAATTCCAAGTAAGCGCGCGATTTAAAACATCGACCAAACGCTTACGCACGGGTTCGGCTAATTTTGCGAGGTGACGTTGGGCTGATTCATATTCTGCCCGACCCGCTTCGGTTTCGATGCAGATGGGCTCGAGGCCGACCGCCGAAAAATCATACGGTGAAGCTCGCATATCAATCGAGCGGGCCTCATGGGCCAGACGATATGATTCGGTAGCTAAATCGGATGAAACCCAAGGTAACGATTTCATCGTCCATTTATATAAGTCCATCGTCACGTGCACACATCCCGGTTGTTCGTTTTTAATACGCCCAGCTAAATCAGGTTCGGAATGATTGAGCGGTTTGGCGGTCGGTGTGAAAAAACGAAAGGCGTCATAGTGTGTGCAACAGACTGGCATCGAGCGCACGACTTCATCTGTGCCCTGCTCACCCAAGCGGAGCGGCCATTGAGAATGTCGACGTTGATCGGCTTGCTGATAAACCATCGCCCATTCGTGCAAACCATAACATCTAAAAAAAGGTGGGCGGGTGGTGATGGCTAAAGATAAGTCGCGGATGAATGTTAAACGTCGGACATCTCCCTCGTTCATGGAAATAACTCTGACTAATCCATCGGTGCCTTTTTGAAAATGGGCATCGGTTAAAAGTTCATCACCCTCAGCGCAGGCAAAACCCACGCCAGGCGTCCAGCGACGCAAGGCACTTAATCTAAATGGATAATAAGTATAAAGAAAGTCTTCGACGGGGTCCTGCTCACCGCGGGCGGCCCTTTGTTGACGGGCCTTAACTAAGGCATCCGCGCGTGCTTCGTGACTCGCCCGTTGTTCTTTCCATTCTTCAGGCGTTAAAATAATTTCTGCTGTAATGGTATTATTCACACTCACTCGAATCGTTTGTGATGTGTGGAAACTTTAATATATTTTTCGGCCCAACCAGGGAGAGAATTGATTTCTTCGGCGGTTAATGGTCGCTTAACTTTGGCGGGCGAACCGAGAACTAAAGAACCTGGAAGAATAAAAGTATCTTTAGTAACCAACGCACCCGCACCGATAATACAGTCGGCACCAATCACGGCCCCGTCTAAAATCGTGGCGTGCATTCCGATTAAACAACGATCACCGATGGTGCAGGCATGAATCATAGCCAAGTGTCCGACAGTGACATAACTTCCGATGATAGCTGGCAGACCATCGGCAACGTGCACGACCGCACCGTCTTGAATATTTGTACCTTCGCCAATAGAGATGGGTGCGATGTCGCCGCGCAGCACAGCACAGGGCCAGACGCTGGCCTTGGCTGCGATAGACACGTTTCCAATCACCACCGAGCGATCGTGGACGTAAGCCGTGTGGTGAATCATGGGCCCTTTGGCCAAGTTACGGGTGAGTTCCTCGGAAAGCTTCTCGTCGGCGGAATCTGAGTTTGAGGAATTGGACACCCAAACAAGGTGTCTAGTTGGAGAGTTTCAGGGAAGCCCGAATTGCCTAATTTGTGAAAATTGCCTTTTTAGGTCAATTTTGAGGGTTATTTGCCCCCGGCGGCCAAGGAACAACCCCTAACCCCAAGTTAAAAAATAATTCCCCTTGCCAACCCCCAGTCAGATCATTTGCTCCGACCTTCCGACAGCCATGAAGGCCACATTTATCACATCCGGTCGCCAGTTCACAGTGAAGCAAGGCGACATTCTCATCGTTAACCAGTACCCTGGTAAAAACGAAGGGGACGTACTCACCTTTGACCAAGTTCTCCTCGTCGGAGAAGGCGCAGCTGCCAAGATCGGCACCCCGACCGTTGCAGGCGCCAAAGTCACCGCGACCATTCTCGAGAATAAGCGCGGCGAAAAGATCGACATCTTCAAACACCGTCGCCGTAAAGGTTACTACCGTCGTCGCGGTCACCGCCAAGAATTGTCGGTTATCAAAGTCGAAACTATTTCAGCTTAACCCTTAATCTAGCACTACCATGGCAACCAAGAAAGGTGGCGGCACTTCCAGCAACGGCCGCGATTCACAATCCAAACGTCTCGGCGTTAAACTTTACAGCGGCGAGTTCGCTACTGCTGGCTCCATCCTCATCCGTCAACGTGGCACGCAAATGCGCGCGGGTCGTAATGTCGGTATGGGTCGCGATCACACTCTCTTCGCTAAAGCCGATGGCTTAGTTAAGTGGGATGCTGAACATCGTCGTGTTGAAGTGGTTCCTACCGCTTCCAACAGCTGCGCGATCTAATTTCGTTTTTTAAAACGAATTAAAAAAGCCGACTAAACTGTCGGCTTTTTTGTTATACCGAGAATCTTCCTCGGTCTCGCTGGTTAGCGAAACTCGCAGGGCTCTTGTTTCTGCCATCTTCTAGTTCTGACGACTGGTTAACTTTTCTAACTGCGAACGGAAAACCGCCCGCGTGGAATCTGCATAGATCGGATCATGGACAACGTAATCGCAGACTTTTTCGAGTGCACGCGAGTCATCCATATTCACGAGATGCATAGAATCCAATTCCGTG
>JBBAUU010000007.1:0-21215 GCA_040398065.1 Opitutales bacterium
TACGCGGTAATAATTAGTAGTCTGTAAAATGATTAACGTACCCGCGGGAGGCTCTTCTAAAGTTTTTAAAAAAGAATTAGCGGCTTCGGAGGCAAAGCGGTCGACGTCATAAATAATCACCACGCGACGACCAGTGGTGGAGGTCAGTCGCAAGTCTGCCACCACTTCCTGCGTACTCTCCATATTAATCCGGCGTGACTTCTTGGATGGTCGCAACGCACGGCAGTCGGCGTGACTCAAGGGATCATTCGCTTCTAAAAATAAGCCTGCCAACCACTCCGAGGCTTTGAGTAAAAGTTCGCTGTTTTGACCCGTAAATAAAACCGCGTGAGGCATCCGACCCTCGACGCGTGACCGAGCGAGCACCTTGAGGGCAGGAATATTTTCTATATTAAAGGAAGCGTCGAGTGACTTCATGCCATATAGCCTCGTCTAATTGCGAGGGAGTTTGTGTCGCATCCAAAACCAGAAAGCGCTGAGGTTGGGCGGCGACTAAGGAGTGATAGACTTCACGGACTTTTTGGTGAAAGCCATTATCCAATAATTCAAAGCGATCGGCTTGGCCCTGATCGCGAACGGAGGCACGGCGTAATCCATGAGCAGGATCCAAATCTAAAAGTATGGTTAAATCAGGCACCAAAGTTCCACAAGCGAGGCGATTCACCGATTCGACTAAGGATCGGTCGAGTCCGCGACCGCCCGACTGATAGGCGATGGTTGAATCAACGAAGCGATCGCACAGCACATAAGTACCCTGTTTTAAAGCGGGAACAATAATCTCGCCCACTAACTGAGCGCGACTGGAGGCAAACAGCAGAGCTTCGGTTTCAGCCATCATGGATTTACTGGCTGGGCTTTTGAGGACGGTTCGCAGTTCTTCGCCGAGCGGCGTACCACCGGGCTCACGGAGACAAATAACTTTTCGACCTAACTTCGTTAAGTGTTCAGCCAGATTTTTAAGTTGGGTGGATTTACCTGCGCCCTCGCCTCCTTCAAAAGTTATGAATTTTCCAACGTTAGACATGTTAAGATGAATGTATCAATTTAAACTCAAAGCGAGCGGAGAAATTCTGGAAATTAAAAAGGCCCATTTTCATGGGCCTTTTTAATAAATAACCGAGACTGCTTACTGACCAGTTGGAGAAGGATTTTTTTGGTTTTCCTTTTCGATAGTTTCTTGGATCGTATTGTTAATAGCGTCGATTACACTATTCACATTACCGGTATTAGTAGTAGGATTTGTTGTTTCAGTAGGAGAATCGGTTTTCTCGGTCGTAGGTTTATCGGTAGTGGTTCCGTCCTTAGGTGCAGTTTCATCCTTAGGAGCTGGAGGAACTACGGGAGGAGTCTTATCAGCAATCGTTTTAACTTCGTCTTTAATGGCAGTAGGTAATGAAGTTCCCTTGCTTAAATCATCGGCGATTGTTTTAACTTCATCCTGTCCTAATTTTGAGAAAGTGATCGTAGGATTAGTAATCGGTGGTGGTGGTGGTGTGTCAACCACAACGGAAATTTCTGCTCCTGCTTTTATAGTTACGGGTCCGCTCAATACCACTGTTCCGGTAACAGGATCCACTGAAACTACGGTAACATCATCAGAACCCACACGTACTTTCATGCCAGGCGTTAGGTTAGATGTATCTGCCGTCTTGATTGTATTTTTGCCGATGACAGGTTCTGTCACTGTCGTCTTTTTTGATTTTTCTTTCTCCTCGGCAGGCTGGTAGGTCGCACCGGCAGGGGGCTCAATGACAACTTCAGTACCAGCTGCTAAAGTAATCGGCTCACTAAATGTAATCTTACCGTCTTCAACGCTTACGACCGTAACTCCACTGGGGACACCAGGGGCTTTAATTTCACCGCCAACAACAAGTCCTTCAGTAGAAGCTAAACTCAGTTGCGGAGAATTTGCCACTGCTGCGGGGATTACCATCTTAACGGGTACAGCTGGAATAGGTCCGGTAGCATCATCCACTAAAGGAGTCTGCGCATTCATCTTTTTGCCAGGCTCAACGGCTTGCGAGCCACTGTCTGAGCCGTTTACGGTTACTTCTACTGAACCTTTCACACAAGCTACTTCCATATTACCCGTGCGGGCTGATTCGTTTCGTGAATATTCCACCGAGTAAACGGTACCACGAATACGGGCGACGCCCGCAGGTGATTTAATCGTGAACGAGGATTGAGGATTAAGTTTTCGAGCTTCACCGATGATTTTTCCTTTGACCACGTAAATTTCTACAACCGAGGGCGAGGGCTCTTTATCGAGCTTTTGATAGGCACCTTGCACGATTAAATCAGAAGCGACTTGGCGAAATGTTCGAATTTCCAGCAAAGTTTCGGGATTAACTAAAATGGTGGATCCGTTCGAAAGACAAAGTTCAATGGTAGAGTCCTTATTCGTTTCCACTTTGTAGCCCTGCTCAAAGAGTTTTCCTTTAACCGCGGGCTCCTTGATAGATTGGGGGTTGATCAGCGAGGATTGGCCTTTGGTAATAGACACTTCGAATTTACCATTTTGCAATGCGGCGTGGCAAAGCGCTGAAGAAAAAATCAGCAGCGAGAGAGCAAAATATCGGGTATAAATCTTCATAAAAAAGGTATTATTGGGGAAAAATAATTTACAAATAATAACCTCGTTGTGCAATAAGTAAGACAAAAAAAAGGCTAAGACCCTAGAGTCTTAGCCTTTTAAGTAATTTTTACCTAAAATTAGGCAGTCTGATAAGCCTCTAACTTACGCTGAACGCGTACCGCTGAGAGCTGTGCATAACGCGGAAGTCCTTGCTCATAAGGCAATTGCAACTCACCTTGAATGAGTGGTAACGCATAACGGACGAACTCAGGGTGGATGGACATCTTGTCTTCGCCGATCCACTTTTCAGGGAAGGCTTTTACGCCATTAGCGATGTCAGCCAGAGGAGCCAGGCTGGTCTCGACTGCATATTGCTCCTTGGTGGAACGGTGTAAGATTACCATTTTGCCGGACTCACCTTTGATCGCAGCTTTGACGGCTTCGCGTCCACAGAGTTTGGCTTCTTCGACGTCGGTCTTGGAAGAATTATGTGAAGCAGCGCGTTGGGAGATGCCAAGTTTAGAAGCACGAGCCTTAACGCCATCGAAACGGCCTTCCACGAGAGTGCGTAAATATTCACCAGCACCACCGAGCACGGCGTGACCAAAAGCATCGGTGCTTGAAGTGTCGGCTCCTAAATAATTTCCGGCTTCATCTTGCACGCCTTCAGAAACTACAACGAAACAATGTGCGTTGTGTTTTAAAACTTCTTGAACGCGTTGCACGAAATTATCGGCGTTAAAAGGAACTTCAGGAAGTAATACGATGTGCGGTGCAGTGCATCCGTAGTGAGTATTCTTGGAAGCATTCTTTCCGTTATCATCGCTCTTTTCGCGACGTTGGGCTAAGACTGATGAAGCAGCTAACCAGCCTGCATTGCGGCCCATGACCTCTAAAATCGATACGAAATCGTTCTGTCCCATCGCCGCATTGTCCAAGGACATTTCGCGGACGGTTAAAGCGATGTGCTTAGCTACAGAACCATATCCAGGACAGTGATCGGTTAATGGTAAATCGTTGTCGATTGTCTTAGGTACGCCAATCACACGAAGTTCATAACCGCGCTCTTTCGCAAGGGCGTCGATTTTTGCAGCGGTGTCTTGAGAGTCGTTACCACCGATATAGTGGAAGTAGCGAATATTGTGCGCTTCAAAAACTTGGAGGATGCGATCGAAGTCTTCCGCTTTCTTTACTTTATAGCGGCAGGTACCGAGAGCGGCACCAGGGGTGTGCTCGAGGTTGCGTAAAGTTTGCTGAGTTTCACTCGCAAGATCGATTAGCTGTTCGTGTAAGACACCTTGAATACCATTCAAGCCACCCAAGATTTCGACAATTTCGTCTTCATGATTGAGGGCTTCAGCAATCACACCAGCAAGGCTGGCGTTAATCACCGGCGTGGGTCCGCCGCTTTGTGCGACGAGAAGATTTCCAGATAAGGAGGACATGGTATTGTGCAGAGGTTTAAAATTGGGTTTTGGTTAGCCCCTCGCCTATTGGCAACACGGAAAACCAGCCCCACCCTTTTCTTTAGGACTTATTGATACTAAAGAATCCGCCCAGGCTTAATTTTACCCGCCTCGGGGACTTTTTTCAGCCAAGCTTGGGCCGACTGCGAAAAGGCATCGACCTGGGCCTGGGCCATGCCGGTCAACTCCCCCGCTTGAGCCATCGCTTTATCCAAGGCAGATCGAGTTAACCGCAAACGTGAATCTTCAGCCAAACGTTCCACTAAATTATTTTTTTCGATTTTACCGGAACGTAAATCTTTAGCTACGGCGATGGCGTGCTCCTTAATCGCTTCGTGAGCCTGCTCGCGACCCGCCCCCGCCTTGACGGCTTCCATCAAGAAAGTGGTCGTCATTAAGAACGGTAAATAATGTTTCGATTCACGCTCCACGACCGACTGATTAACTTCCATCTGAGCCAACACGGTTAAAAAGGCTTCGAGCAATCCGTCAATCGCGAGGAAACTATCGGGAAGCATAACACGGCGGACGACTGAACAAGAAACATCGCCCTCATTCCATTGCTCGCCCGACAGTGATGCAGCCATCGCCAAGTAACCACGAAGGATTACATGGAATCCATTAATGCGCTCACAGGTACGCGCATTCATTTTATGCGGCATCGCTGAAGAACCAACCTGACCAGGTAAAAATCCTTCGCTGGCTAATTCGTGACCGGACATCAGACGCAATGTTTTCGCGAAGGACGAAGGGCCGGAGGCCAAAGATAATAATGCGGATACCACTTCGAGATCCATCGAACTCGGATAGACTTGCCCGACCGCACCTAAAACATGCGGAATACCTAAGTGCACCAAGACCTGCTTTTCTAATTGGGCTACTTTTTGTTTATCGCCTGAAAAAAGTGTTAGTTGATCCAACTGCGTTCCAACGGCACCCTTGAGTCCACGCGCCGCAAATTGATTTATCTGACCATCCAATTGATTTAAGCCACGTAAACATTCCTCGCCAAACATGGCCCATCTTTTGCCAACGGTGGTCGGCTGTGCGGCGACATTGTGAGTGCGGGCCGAAATCAAAAGCGCGCGATCGGCTTCCGCTCGACGGGCTAAGGCCACAACCGCCGCAACGGCTTTAGCACGGATTAATTGAAGGGAGCGGTAAACTTGGAGTTGTTCGACGGATTCCGTTAAGTCGCGACTCGTGAGACCCTTGTGCACGTGTTCAAATCCAGCGAGCGCACAAAATTCATCGATACGCGCTTTCACGTCGTGACGGGTAGTTTCTTCGCGTTGACGAATGGAATTTAAATCAACTTGGTCTTTTACTTTTTCGTAAGCCGCAATCGCGTTAGTCGGAATCTCTAAGCCTAATTCTTTCTGGGCTTTCATCACCGCAATCCAATACTCGCGTTCCAAAACAACTCTACCACGGGTGGACCAAATAGACTTCATCGCCGCTGAAGCGTAGCGATCGGCTAAAACGTTGGGAACAAAGTCGGTATCCATTTTCAGAGGTTTCGTATCATTTTTAACGACGAACGGCAAGCGCTCTCAAGAATATGGCACGCAGGGCGACCTCGTCATCCCCTCCCGAGTTAGAAATATCGAAGCATTCGGTGCAGGCTAACTGTAAATCAATCAATTCACTCAAGGTATAATGGAATGCTGCAGGGGCCACTTGGGTCGTTAAATACCAAGGATTTTGGGAAAAAACATTGGCTGAGGATTTTGTGGCCGAACCAAAGGTCGCACTATGTCGACCCGCGGCAACTTCCATTTGGCCCTTGGGAATCCCTGTCGCAGTAATTTTCAAATCACCCGAATCAGCCAGCGAACGAATCTGGATAAGTAAGCGCAGTCTATTTTGTAAACCAGCAATCAAGGGACGGCATGAACTTTCATTAAAAAAATAACGATCTAAAGATTCTAAAGCCCATTTTAAATCACGTGCTGCGAAAGCTTCAATGGGTTCGAAAAATTCTCCTTCGCCAAAAGGAGGGACGATAAAAAGTACATCACGCGCTTTGACGGTTCCACCCGGGCCCACGTAGATGGCGAGTTTTTCGACTTCCATTAAAACCATACGCGTTGATTCACCGACTCGACCGACTAAAACTTCAGGAACATCGGGCTCAAATTTGACTCCGAGTTTTTTAAACAAGGCGGTCGCCTTCGCAATCTGCATCACTGTTTGTTCACCCTGATTTTCCCAAGGTTTGGCCGCCGCGAAAGTGTGGACAATAAATTCATTAGCAACCGACTTCAAAACCTGGAGATCCGTCCGCTTACCATTCAAAGGCGAAGCCGAAATAATAATCGAAACCAGGTCGTTACTTTTGGCGACGAGCTCAAGCATGTGAGTCAGTGATTCTTTGACCTCGGGCGACTCCGACTGCTTGGTACCAGCCATCCAATTTAAGTTGCGCAACCAAACGACTTTTTTTCCGCCGAACATCGACAACGTAGCGATGGCCTCAGAAAACTCGCGCTCGATTTGCAGGGCATCTTCTACGCGCGTAATTTGTGCGGAGATAATCTGCGTATCCGCATCACTCCCCGCTTTCTTAACCGCCTCGCGATAAAATTTTAGAGCGTCTTCCTCGACGAGGAATTCGTCTTTACCGGCGATGACTGCTAGAAAATCGGGCACGCCCTTAATTTCACTGGTCACCCCCGAGAGGCAACAGCATTTCTAGCGAACGAACGATTAGGACCCGCGGATACAGTCTTCGATACCGTATTTAGCGATATGACGGCGCATCCAATCGAGTGCGGTGTTTACGGCGCGAAGTTTAACTTGGGCGCGATCACCGTGCATGAAAACTTTTTTAGACCAAACTCCCGTGGGGGTCGCATAGCCAATAAAAACTGTGCCGACAGGATTCTCGTCGGTACCACCGGTTGGCCCCGCAAAGCCTGTGACCGATAAGGCATAGTCGGTTCCAAATTTTTCGGTCGCCGCTACAGCCATCGCTTCGGCGCATTCAGCCGACACGGCACCGTGTTGAGCCAAGAGACATTCCGAAATTCCTAAAATATTTATTTTGGCATCATTGCTGTAGCACACCGCTGAACCGGCAAAAACTTTGGAAGCTCCTGGAATGTCGGTAAAGGAATCAGCCAATAAGCCGCCCGTGCAAGATTCAGCGAGGGCGATGGTTTTTTCCATACTGCGCAACTGTTCAACCACGATGGTCGCCAAACAGGAGTGTCCGGTACACACAAAGTCATCACCCACGGCATCACGGATGGATTTAGCCACTTCGCAAAGTTTTTTCGAACAAGCCCCGCTCGTGCCAGACGTGATCCGCGCGTCGACAATTCCCGTGTGAGTGCCGAAGGTGAGCGCCATGCCTTCAATAATTAAAGGACGGACAATTTGCTCTAAAGGCACAGCACCAATTCCAAAAGTGCGCACTTGCACATAAGCTTCACCATCACAGGCACAACCGATGGAGCAAAGTCGTGGGATCACTTCATTCTCATACATCGGATGAAGTTCTAAAATGGGGCCAGGCAACATCACTAAAGTCGTCCGAGTATCACAATAAAAAATTCCTGGGGCCGTGCCATGCGGATTAGATAAACTCTCTCCGCCTTCAAAAACCGTGCACTGACTTAAATCTGCGGGAGAAACTTTTCGGCCGATTTTTGAAAAGAGCGTTTCGAGATTTTTTACTGCGGATTCGACACGTTGTAATTTCAGGCCTAAAACTTTAGCGATGGAAGCACGCGTCTGATCATCGGAAGTCGGCCCCAGGCCACCCGTTGTCACAATTAAGTCGTACTCACCCCAAGATTTTTTAATCTCTTCAGAAATTTCCACCGCATCATCGCGCAATACCACCGAACGAGTAACCGGTAAACCGCGACGAGCTAATTGTTCACCCAGCCAAAGCAAATGGCCGTTTTCTCTCAAACCATCGAGCAATTCGTTTCCAATATTGATAACGAGTACTTCGCGCTGACATTTATTATTGGAATCCATTTGCGGGTGACGGGGCTATAAGGTTACTAAAAGAGCCCTGCACAGGAATGCAAACTAACCCCGAAGAACTTTCTGCCAAAGCGAAGGCCCGTCGAGCCCCTCGCACCCCAGGGGTGTACCTGATGAAAGATGCGGCGGGCTTGGTGATTTATGTAGGAAAAGCTAAGAATCTTAAGAAACGCTTGGACTCTTATTTTGTCCCTCGAGCCCGCCTCGCCCCCAAGGTGGCCGCGATGATGGATCGGGTGCGAGATCTTGAATGGCACGAAGTGCGCAGCGAAACCGAGGCTCTCTTATTAGAGGGAAAATTAATTAAACGCTGGCGACCGAAGTGGAATATACTTTTTCGCGACGATAAACAGTTCCCACAAATCCGCGTTGATATCAGCGATCCAATTCCCCGCTTTCGTATCGTCCGCATGCGTACGACGGAATCATGCCGCTATTATGGACCCTTTCCGCATCAACAGGCCGTGCGTCGGACCCTCACGGCCATGCGCAAAAAATTCGGTGTTATTTTAGCAGAGACAACTCCGGAGCTACTGCCTGATGGACGCTGGAGATTATTTAATGACGCTCGGGCTGAAATTCAAAAGTTTCCTAACGAAGTCACGGTCGAAGAATACGGTGAACGCGTGCGACAGGCCTGTGAATTTTTAGAGGGCCAACTGGATGAATGGACGGAGCAAATTTCGGAAGACATGAAAAAGGCTTCGGCTGAACGGGATTATGAAACCGCCGCAAAATTAAGAGACCTGCTCGACGCCTTGGAGCGGACCACAGAAAAATCTCGAAAATTCCTACGTGAGAATCCCCTGCCCCGCCGAGATGAAACCCATGCCCTCGATCAACTCAAAGATACTTTAGAGTTAGAAGTTATTCCCTCCACCGTGGAGTGTTTTGATATTTCCCACATCTCCGGAACTCTCGCAGTTGCTTCAATGGTCAGATTCGTCGACGGACGTCCCGATAAAAATGGTTACCGCCGATTTAAAATAAAAAGTTTCGAAGGGAATGATGATTTTCGCTCCATGCGCGAAGTGGTTGGCCGTCGCTACACCCGTCTCCATGAGGAACATCGAGCGTTTCCTGCACTGATCATTATCGATGGCGGATTGGGCCAAGTGGGAGCGGCCATGGCGGCCTTCAAAGAACACGACCTCAGTCCACCTCCACTCATTGGTTTAGCGAAGCGTGAAGAGACGATTATTTTCCCTAACGGCCGAGAACTTAAATTACCGCGCCATGATATTGGATTAACTCTGCTTCAGCGCATTCGCGATGAAGCCCACCGCTTCGCTAATGATTTTAATGCCGATTTACGTAGTCAAAAGCTCCGTGAGTCCATTTTAGATGAAATGCCTGGTTTGGGTCCCAAACGTCGCGATGCGCTTTTAAAACACTTTGGCTCGATTCAAAAACTCCGCAAAGCAACGTGCGAAGAACTCACTAAAGTCGACGGCGTGAGCGAACAAATCGCGGCTAAAATTATTTTGCACCTCGCGAGTCGGAAATAATTATTGGGCGAGACGTTCTTTAACTAACTGAGCAATGCGAGTGGCTCCTTGGGCATCGCCGAGAGACTCGACATTCTTTTTCCAGCGACGCCAGACCTTGAAGTCATCCGCAAACGCAGAGGCGACAGCAGATTTCATGCTCTCGGGTGTAAGCCCTAAGCATCCCGCGTCATGCTCCACAATTAAGCGAGCGTTGCCTGATTCCTGACCGGGAATCACTTGCGAAATAATCATCGGAACGCCCGCAGCCACGCATTCGTGAGTGGTCGCTCCACCGGCTTTGGAAATCACGATGTGACTGGAAAGCATGAGCGCCGTGATACGATCCGTCCAACCCAAGACTTCGGCTCGTCCGGCTACTGCAGCCTCAACCGCGCCTTTAAACTCAGCGTCTTTACCTACCGTCACTGTTAAATCGATTTCCAATTCAGAAAGCGCTCGAGCCATTTGTACGGCATCTTTACGGCCCGGATTCAACATCAACAAAACCCGCGGGCGGCCGCTAGCTGTGGCGCTCGAGCGCGAAGCTAATTTATCGCTCACTGGAAAACCATAAGCTAAAATTTTCTCTTTAGGAACGCCCTGTTTAATCATCACGTCTGCCGTGGCTTGATTGGGCGTCACATAAACATCGGAGTAAGCGCGATGCCAGGCGCGATTTACGGAAACTGAATCGGTCACTACGGTGATGATGTAAGGACGAGCGGGATCACTCAGTTTCCAGCGACGTTCAATTTGATAATTATAAAGTGGATAGGCCGAGATAACAATTTTGGGCTGGGTACTATCTAATAATTCCATGAGGCGGCGACGGACGGGACCTAAAAAAGGCAGACTTATTTCGACTAATGGAAGGTAATGTAAAGCAGCGTACATACATCCCCAAAGTTTAGGGAATCGATTCGCTACCTGAATATAACTATCCCTTTGTTTATGGGCTTTTTCTTGTCCGTAGGCCTCTAAAAAAATATCGTGAAATTCGGCTTCGGCGCCGACGGATTCGCGATTGATAGCGGCAACGACGGCACGGGCGGCTGCATTATGACCTTCACCAAAGCCCGCGGAAAGTACGGGGATAATTTTTTTCATGAATTAAGAAACCGATTGAACCAGCTGATTCGCTTTGTGCAATTCGTAAGCTTCGCGTTGAGCGGCGATTAATTTCATCAGTTCAGCGCGATCCACGACGCGGATGGTTCCGTCGAGTTCTTCAACGATGGCCGTTAAGGACTCAACCCAATCACCAGAATTCAGATAGCGCACTTTACCCATCATCCGGTCTTCCGCTTTGTGAATGTGACCGCACATCACACCATCGCATCCGCGACGTTGGGCGAGCGTTTGAATGTGTTCTTCGAAGCGTGAAATAAAACTCACCGCTTGTTTAACTTTTCCTTTAATCGCTTGGGAAAGTGAGAAGTATTCTTTGCCGCGCCAAGCTCTCCAGCGATTATAGAAGCGGTTGATATTGAGGAGCATTTGGTAGCTAATATCGCCTAAAATCGCTAACCAACGCATCTTCGCCGTGACCGTGTCGAACACATCACCGTGAATGCAGAGATATTTTTTACCATCCGCCGCTTCATGAACATGTTCTTCGGCTAATTCAATCCGATCGAGGCTGATGGGGATGAGACGACGTATAAAGTCATCGTGATTACCGCGCAGATAAATCATCTGAGTACCGTCCTTTTCTGCCATCTTCAAAAGTCGACGAACGACCGCCGTGTGAGCGGGACCCCAGTAATTGTTTCTTTGCAGCGACCAGAGATCGATAATGTCGCCATTCAAAATCATTTTTTGGCAACGCACCCCGCGTAAAACTTCGAGTAACTCACGAGCTTGAGCGTCCTTGGTGCCCAAGTGTAAATCCGACAGAATGATAGTCCGGAAATGAACTTTAGCAGTCATCGGGCGTGGTGTGGACTCCATGTGCCAAACTATACTCTAAAATTGTGTCAAAACGGTGTCTTACAAGCCCCACGATTGTTACGAAATGAAGTCTTTTCGTAACCTAAATGAAATAATTGCCATTTTAGCTCTTAAACTACTTTCTGTATAAAATCTGGAATCGCTCTTTGGGCGCCTCATCAAATTTTTTGATGATCTTTTCGTACTCAGGTGCATCGAAGGCGAGAGCAGCCTGCCTCAAAAGTGGGAGCATATTACTTTCATCGATATCTTTAATTTGTTTATAGGGCCATTTCGCCGGCGGCTGGTCGATGTAAGGGACTAAAAAGTCTAACGCTTTGCGCAGAGATCGTGAGTCTTTATTATTTTTTCGCCACAAGTCTACGCCGGCGTGTTCACCTAAGTTAGCTAGGGTAAAAAACGCGTCTAAATTCATACAGGAATAACTGAAGGAGGCCGTTCTGGCTAACTCATGAGGCTGTTTTCCATCGGGCTCAATTTGGGCAGTAATTCTTTTAGTGCGCACTGCTTCGAGAATTTTTTTGGCCTCGTCTTTTTTTCCTAATCCTAGAGCAATGTGTGCGGCTTGCACATCAAACCAAGTACCGTGATTATTAGTGGCAGCGCGTTCTGCTTTACCGTTGGGACTTTTCATCAACCAGTCGTAATAGGTCGTCATCCACTGCATGAGAGCCTTTTGGTTAGCCTCGGTAAAATCACTGGTATTACTGATTAAATTAGCTGAATCGATCACCGACCCCATCTGGCGTGCATCCAAAACTCCTTCGCCCCGACCATCGCTTTTACCTGCGATAGCTTGGGCAAAATTGAGGTTCGGATTCATCTGCGTTTCAGGATTTAGAAACCAAACTTTAATTAATTTCGCGGCATGATCAGCGTATTTTTTTTCACGGGTAAAATAATACGCCAAAGCCAAAGTCTCTATCCGATCGAGGGTGCGGCCCAAGCGAACTCGGTCACTGATTTCTTCATTTTTGGATTCGGGATTTACCTTACCATCTTGGCGGATGTAGGGCAGTCCATTGGACTTCGAGGGATCGGGCCAAAAGTATGGAGCGATGCTCATATAGTCATGTTTATTTCCCGAAGGCGGGACCTTGGTTTTTTCCATGACCGACTCGGGGCCTGCTTTGAGACACTTGTTGGCGTCGCTAATAATTTTATTAACCGCAGTTAACTCGGGCTCTCTGCCTCCCTGGTAACTACTTTTTGATTTAGCCAAAGCTCCCGGCTTAGCCCCGTAATAATCACTTGCCGACCCAGCCCAAAGAGCCACCTGCCCCATGAGAAATAGGCAAACGTAGAGAACGGGGGTGGGCCTCATGTTTATATAACAAAATTGAAATGCTAATGTTTCGGCAATAACCAAAGATATAGTGAAAAATTAGGCTAAAAGAATTTCAAAGTTTTCACCCTTCGCACTTGCACCCAAGGGGGGCACTTCTAACTTCGCAGTTTCCCATGGTTAAATCCGATTTTGGCTATAATAGTAAGATTGAAGGCGAAGTTATCGTCACCCGTGCCGATGCCGTCGTCAACTGGGTGCGTAGTCACTCGGTCTGGCCGATGCCCATGGGACTCGCCTGTTGCGCCATCGAACTCATGGCTGCGGGTGGATCCCGTTTTGATATTTCCCGTTTTGGTATGGAGGTTATGCGCTTCTCCCCTCGCCAAGCGGACTGCATGATTGTTTCCGGAACCGTCACTTACAAAATGGCCGAAGTCGTTCGTCGTATCTACGACCAAATGGCTGAACCTAAATGGGTCGTTGCGATGGGTGCGTGTGCTTCTTCGGGCGGCATGTATCGCTCCTACGCCACGCTGCAAGGCGTCGATAACATTGTTCCGGTAGACATTTATATTTCGGGATGCCCACCACGCCCGGAAGCTTTGCTCGACGGCATGATGCTCTTACAGGAAAAAATTCGTCAAGAAGGCGGCTCGCTTAAACGCACATTTCGTGGACGCACCGTGGACACTAAAATCGTCAGCTAAATCCCATGGACGTTCTCGCCCTCACCCAAAAATTTCCGCAGACGCAAAATTGTGCGGGACAAGATATGACCACGTTTGCGGTCAACAGCGCAGAGCTAGCAGACATTGTTAAATATTTACGCGACGAACAGGGCTTTGATTTGCTGGCCGATCTTTGCGGGATGGATTGGAAAGATCGCACCCCCAACCTCGGTGTGGTTATCCATTTACTCAGCACCAAGAACCGCGAATACGTTCGTCTCCACGCACCTTGCGTTGATGATTCGGTTCCCACCGTTTCCGCTATTCACCCCGGTGCGAATTGGCACGAGCGTGAAGCGTATGATATGTTTGGTATTAAATTTATCGGCCATCCAGATCCTCGCCGAATTTTAATGTGGGATGCTTATCCATATCACCCACTCCGCAAAGATTTTCCTTTAGCAGGCATTGAAGTTCCCTTCCCCGCGGCCGATGTTGCTGCAGTAACTGGTCAAACCGTCGAACCTGCACCGATGATGGGCGGACCATTCGTTTCAAGCGGCGGTCACATGTCCGGCGCCGAACCTCAAGCCCTCGACCAATCTTGGAACGAGGAAAAACCTAAATCTTAATTTCGTGAAAACCACTAAAGAAATTTCTCTCGGCGATATCGCCGCACGCTCCGAAGAGTTACGCGGAGAAAATATGACCCTCAACATGGGTCCCTCTCACCCCGCCACCCACGGCGTGCTGCGTCTTTCACTCGAACTCGATGGCGATAAAGTAATCAAGTGCGACCCAGTGATTGGCTATCTGCACCGCGGTGATGAAAAAATTGCGGAGAACATGACTTACAATCAATTCGTTCCGTATACGGATCGATTAGATTATCTCGCTCCCCTCGCCAACAATGTCGCTTACGCCATCGCGGTTGAAAAATTAGCGGGATTAAAAATGCCCGAGCGTTGCGAAGCCATCCGCGTAGTCTGCTGCGAAATGGCTCGTATCTCTTCTCACCTTCTCGGACTCGGCGTTTACGCTATGGATACCGGTGCATGGACCGTGTTCATGTACACTTTCAATGAGCGTGAAAAACTTTACACCCTCTTTGAAGAACTCACGGGCGCACGTTTCACAACTAGCTACACTCGTATTGGTGGACTCACGCGCGACTTACCTGAAGGTTGGTTGCAACGCGTGGAAACTTTCTGCGACGGAGTTTTAAAAACGATCGATGAAGTTGATCGCTTACTCACTCGCAATGGTATCTTCCTCGAACGCACCGAAGGCATTGCACCGATTTCTAAAGAGCTCGCGCTTGCTTACGGTTTAACCGGCCCCAACTTACGTGCTTCGGGCGTGGCTTTCGATTTACGTAAAGATAAGCCTTACTCCGGATACGAAAAATATGATTTTGATATTCCTGTCGGAACGAAGGGTGATTGCTTCGATCGTTATTTAGTCCGCATGGAAGAGGTTCGTCAGTCCGTACGCATTCTCCGCCAGGCCATTAAAACGATGCCAGGTGGTGCTTGGTACGCAGAAGACGCAAAGAAAATTTTCCTTCCACCTAAAGCTAAGACCATGACGAAGATGGAAGAGCTCATTCAGAATTTCATGTTGGTCACTGAAGGACCACAGATTCCTGCAGGCGAAATTTATTTCGAAGCAGAAAATCCTAAAGGCTCTCTCGGATTTTACATCGTCTCCAACGGTGGCGGTGTTCCTTATCGCTTAAGAATTCACGGACCTAGCTTCGTGAGCTTGAGCATTCTTCCGGCCATCGTGCCGGGTAATTTCTTAACTGATATTGCATCCATTCTCGGGTCACTCGACTTCGTGATGGGTGAATGTGATCGCTAAACATGTCGCTCAAACCTTCCACCCTTTCGCAGGCCGATACGATTATCGCCCAGTACCCGCAAAAGCGTAGTGCCACCATGCCTCTCTTACACTTGGTGCAAGAGGATCGCGGCTTCATCACGCAAGAAGACATGGCATGGGTCGCTGAAAAAGTCGGCGTCACTCCGATTCAAGTTTTAGAGGTCGTTACTTTCTACCCGATGTTCCGTCAGCAAGCCATCGGTCGTCGCCATGTTAAAGTATGTCGCACCCTTTCCTGTGCACTGCGCGGTTCTTATGCGTTGATGGAAAGTTTAGAGAAATCTTTAAACTGTCCACGCGGCGAAACCTCAGCCGATGGTAATTTCACTTTAGAATTCGTGGAGTGTATCGCCGATTGTGGATGTGGACCCGTCGTTCAAGTCGACCACGCCTTACACGAAAACGTCGCCCCTGAAAAAGCGGCAGAATTTTCCGAGCAAATTAAAAACAGCCTCAAGGATTCCAATTACGGAAAAACTAAACCTCAACCCGGTACACCCGAGTGGAACGGATAAACCTTTAATCACTTTATAAAATGTCTGCCGTCGAACGTCCTCTTATTTACGCCAATCTGCGCAAGCCAGGTTACAGCATCGACATCGATTGCTATATTAAACACGGCGGTTACGAAGCCCTTAAAAAGGCTGTCGCGATGAAGCCTGATGAAGTTTGCAAAGAAGTAGAAATTTCGGGTCTACGTGGTCGGGGTGGTGCCGGTTTCCCCACGGGAATGAAATGGAAGTTCCTCGACCGTAAATCGGGCAAACCCTGCTACCTCGTGGTTAATGCCGACGAATCGGAGCCAGGTACATTTAAAGACCGACAAATTATTTACAAAGATCCGCACCAAATGCTCGAGGGCATTGCGATCACCGTGTGGGCCATTCAAGCCAAACAAACTTTCATTTATATCCGTGGAGAATTCCAACACGGCGCAAAAATTTTAGAGAACGCGATTGCGG
Source organism: Opitutales bacterium (assembly GCA_040398065.1). Classification (GTDB taxonomy): domain Bacteria; phylum Verrucomicrobiota; class Verrucomicrobiia; order Opitutales; family UBA953; genus UBA953. The sequence continues at coordinate 16,283 of JBBAUU010000007.1, forward strand.
AAGCGAAAGCTAAGGGATTTTTAGGGAATAATATTTTGGGCAGTGGTTACTCGTGTGACGTCGTCGTCCATCGTGGTGGCGGTTGCTATGTGTGCGGTGAAGAAACTGGTCTCATCGAATCACTCGAAGGCAAACGCGGTTATCCACGCATCAAGCCACCTTACTTCCCTGCCGTGCTTGGCGTTTATAACTGCCCAACGATTGTAAATAATGCAGAGACTTTAGCTCAGGTGAAACACGTGTTAACTTTTGGCGGTGCGGAGTTTGCGAAAATCGGTATCCCTGGTGATAGCGGCACGCACATCTGGGGAGTCAGCGGACTCGTTAAACGTCCCGGACTTTACGAAATCGAAGCAGGCAAAGCGACTTTCGGCCAACTGCTTTACGATTTCTGTGGTGGACCTCTCGACGGTCGAACATTCAAAGCAATTATTCCTGGTGGATCTTCTACCAAAATTTTGAAATTTGGTGAACGCTTCAAAGGTAAGCTGCCGAACGGACAAGAGTTTGATTGGGCACTCGAAGATATTCCTCTCGATTCGAATAGCATCGCAGCCTGTGGTACTGGACTCGGCACCGGCGGAACGATCGTGATCGATGACTCCGTGGAAATGATTCAAGCGCTCTCAAATCTTAATGCATTTTATGCCCATGAAACCTGCGGACAATGCACACCCTGTCGCGAAGGTTCCTTGTGGTTAAGTCGCGTCTCGAAACGCATTACCACGGGTGGTGGATTAGAGTCCGACGTTCCACTCTTACTCGATATCGCTAATCAAGTAGCTGGTCGCACCATCTGTGCGCACGGTGAAGCGGTGGCGTGGCCCGTACAATCTGCGGTACCTAAATTTAAAGACGAATACCTTGACTCTATTAAGCGTCGTCAAAAAGGTGAAGCTGTTTCCACTCTCAAACTTATCTAATCATGGAATTCAAAAACGTTACCGCCGTGGCCAAAGCCAATGTCTACTTCGACGGCAAAGTAGTCTCACACAGCATTCTCTTTGCGAGTGGTGAGAAAAAAACTCTCGGGCTGATTTATCCTGGCTCGTATCACTTCGGAACCGACAAAGCTGAAATCATGGAAATCACCGACGGAAGTTGCGTGGTGACGATTGATGGATCCAAGGAACAAAAGACCTATGCAGCGGGCACGAAATTTGATGTGCCTGCGAAATCAGGTTTCACCATCGCGGTCCCTTCAGGTATTTGTCAGTATATCTGTAGTTTTATTGGATAAAGTGAGGGCACCCTCGGGTGCACGCTTGCTTTCTCAGTTAGGCTATTAGACCTTACGCCATGTCCGAAACCTTTGGCAGTTCTCCTGTGCCCTTTGGCTCTCCCGCCAAAGAAAAGCCATGGGTGCAGTTAAAGACGTTCACATCGAAACCTAATATCTTCCGCTCGATGGTCGGAGATGTTTCTCCCGATGCCCGCCAAGGTGATATCGTGGCTGCCTACGATAAACAAGGATCACCGATTGGTTACGGTTTTTGGAATCCAGGTGCACCCATTGCACTACGCATTGTTAAATCCACTCCAGGGAAGCCCGATGAAGCTTGGTTTGAAGGCGCGATTAAGAGAGCCGTCGCACTTCGAAAAGATATTTTAAAACTAGATGCGGATACCGATGCTTATCGCGTGGTTAATGGTGACGGAGATTTTCTTTCGGGCCTAGTCGTCGATAAACTTGGTGACGCACTCTCTATTGAAGTCTCGTCGATTGCGGTGATGCGTCGCCTCCCCCGCTGGATAAAAATTTTACACGAAGCCATCGGCACTAAAAAAGAAATTGTGCAAGTGGACGAACACGTGGCGCGGGTTGAAGGTATTATGCCTTCAGATATCCCCAGTTCGTCCGTGCGTTTCGTGAAGATTAAAGAGTTTGGTGTAGTGCAAGAGGTAGACTTCGCTGAGGGCCATAAAACGGGCTTTTTCTGCGACCAGCGCGATAATCGCCGTCGCTTTGCCCAGCTCGCCAAAGGGCTTAAAGTATTAGATCTTTGTTGTTATTCAGGCGGATTTTCCGTCGCCGCCAAATTAGCGGGCGCGACTGAAGTCACTGGCGTGGATCTCGATGAGAAAGCCATCGAACGCGCGAAGAGAAATATGAATTTAAATAATGTGCGTTGTGAATTCGTTCACGCCGATGCGTTTAGCTGGATTCGTCAGATGCAGAAAAACGGAAAGACCTGGGACCTTGTTCTGTGCGATCCTCCAAAATTTGTGGATAGTCGCGACGAAGAGTTTCAGGCCGAAGGTCTTAAAAAATATAATGACTTGAATGTGTTGGCTATGCAGATGGTGGCACCGGGAGGATTGTTTGTGACCTGCTCCTGTTCAGGATTAGTCACACCAGAAGTTTTTGAAGACTTGGTTGTCAAAGCTTCGCACCGTTACGCTAAGCGCCTGCAGATTTTTGATCGGACGGGACCAGGCTCTGACCACCCCAATGCCTCAAATCACCCAGAAGGACGCTATCTTAAGGTCATCTGGAGTCGAATAATGAGTTAATCGGGTAGGTTATTTATAGGCACCTGTAAGTATATCTAGAGCCCCCTCAACTTTCTCCCTTTCCCACTTGCGACTGGGGGCTGGTATCCTACTTTTCGGACATATTTCTGACGTATGGTCACGGACAACAAACAGCCCTTAATTTCTATCAATGTCGATGGTGTCGAACACCAAGTCGTTGCCGGGACCAACCTCGTCGATGCCCTCGCGAAAATCGGTAAAGAGGTCCCGCATTATTGCTACCACCCGAAGCTCCCCGTCGCCGGCAATTGTCGCATGTGTCTCGTGGAACTCGGATCTCCCATGCGCGACCGCGCGACCAACGAAGTCATTTTAGAAAATGGTAAACCGAAAATCGGATGGCAGCCGAAACCAGCGATCGCCTGTGCGACGAATGTTTCTCCCGGACTCCATGTAAAGCTCGACTCTCCTGGAGTTAAAGCGTGTCGCGAAGGTGTTACTGAAATGCTTTTACTGAATCACCCTCTTGATTGTCCGATTTGCGATCAGGCTGGTGAATGTAAACTCCAAGAATTTTCTGCAGAATACGGCAAAGGATATTCTCGTTATGTGGATGAGAAAAATGCGAAGCCGAAGAAGACTCGTCTCGGACCTCGCGTCACTCTCGACGACGAACGTTGTATTCTTTGCTCACGCTGCGTTCGTTTCTGCAACGACATCGCGAAAGACCCTGTTTTGGGCTTTGTTAATCGCGGTTCCTTTAACACCCTCACCTGTTTCCCTGGTAAAGAATTAAACAATAACTACTCGCTCAACACGGTAGATATTTGTCCAGTCGGTGCACTCACCAGCACTGACTTCCGTTTCAAAATGCGCGTCTGGTTCTTGAAAAAGACTCCCTCGATTTGTACCGAATCAAGCGTCGGCGTGAATACAACCGTCTGGTCGCGCGAAGGAAAAATTTACCGAATCACTCCCCGTCAAAATGACGCCGTGAATGATACGTGGATGGCGGACTCGGGTCGCGAACTTTATAAACAAGTGGAGGATGCCAATCGCATCACTTCAGCTTCCGTTAAAGGAGCTAAAACTTCTCTCGACGTCGCTTTCAATACTGCATCAGAAATTATTAAGTCGGGCCATTTAGCGATTGTCGGATCGGGCCATCTCACCGTTGAAGAACAATATCTATTAACTGATTTAGCCAAGAAACACAGTGCTAGGACCTATGTTCCGGCACACACGGGCAAAGGCGATGGGATGCTAATTTCTGAAGATCACACTCCTAATTTCCGTGGCGCTCTCGTGACTGGATTAACCCAAAGTGCAGCGGTTGATTTAAAAGCGCTTTCGTCCGATATCGAATCAGGAAAAGTAAAATCATTACTCATCTGCCGTGAAGATGTCACAACGCTCGGACTCTCAGCTCAGTTACTTTCAAAAGTTCGCGTTGTTGTTATTGCTACGCATAAAAATGCTACCACCGACGCCGCTGAAGTTGTTTTACCTGGCTTAACAGTTTTCGAAAGAAGCGGTTCATTTATTAACTGCCAATTCCGTCTTCAATCTTTCGTCCAAGCGATTCCCGGTCCTGCCGGAACCTTACCCGATAGTTCATATTTAGCCCGTTTTGCAGGCCTGAATGTGGATTCCCTTTGGAAAGAATTAGCACAGCACGTCCCTGCACTCAGCGGTTTAACGCATGGAAAAATCCCCGAAGAAGGTGTCGTGATTGATAGTTCAAAATGGTCGAGCATCACCTTCCCCGAAGGACGTCTCCTCAAATTCGCACCCGCTGGAGTAAACGCCTAAAATGATCGAACAAATCCTCAACGATCTTATTCTCTCACCTGCGTGGTACTACACCGCAGCACGTGGACTCACGGTAATCGTGATTTTAATGTCGATTGCTGCTTACTCAGTTTTACTTGAACGCAAAGCTTCGGCGTGGATTCAAGGTCGCGTGGGACCTAATCGTACGAACCATCCACTCATTGCGTGGATTCCATTCTTTGGGAATTTCTTAACGCGCGGTGGATTTATTCAACCGGCAGCCGATGGTTTAAAGTTCCTCTTTAAGGAGGACGCACTTCCTGGCCACGTTCGTAAAACTTTTTATGTTTTAGCACCGTGCATCGCCTTAGCTCCGGTACTGATTTCATTGGTGATGTTACCCTTTGGAGAATTGCCGAGCGGACAAATCATCACCCTCTGCCCGGGTGCTGACATCGGAGTTCTGTTCATGTTCGCGATTAGCTCACTCGGTGTTTACGGCATCGCCTTAGCAGGCTGGGCAGCGAATTCGAAATACCCATTCCTCGGTGCTATCAGAGGTTCGGCACAATTAATCTCGTATGAATTGGCCATGGGTCTGTCTGTTCTCACAGTCTTTTTAGCGACCGCTACGCCCGACCAAGACAACGCACTGAGTTTAGTTTCGATGGTTAAAGCACAGACC
>JBBAUU010000008.1:0-20535 GCA_040398065.1 Opitutales bacterium
TGGCGTCGCTCCCATCGATGCCGATGTGCAAGCAGACTATTTCAAAAAATGGATTGCTGACGGCATGCACGGAGAAATGGAATGGATGGGAAAAGATACCGAGCGTAGAACAGAAGTGACCCGTGTTTTGCCCGAGGCTCGAAGTATTATTGTGGTGGGCTTGAATTATTATCAGCCACAACCCAACCCTAATTACCAAATCGCGAAATACGCCCTTGGTCAGGATTATCATAATATAATTACTAAAAAATTAAGAAAACTTTGCACGGTTATGAGATCGTTAGGAGGTGCACAGAAACCCTATGTCGATACCGGACCCGTTTTAGAAAAACCTTTAGCGGTGGCCGCGGGCTTGGGCTGGCAGGGGAAGAGCACGATAGTTTTACAGCCCGAATTCGGCACCTGGTTGTTTTTAGGAATTATTATAACGACACTAGAATTAGAATCGTCTTCGCCCGCTATTAATCGGTGTGGAAGTTGCACGAAGTGTATTACCGCCTGTCCAACTTCCGCGATTATTGCACCGTATAAATTAGATGCGCGAAAGTGTTTAGCTTACTTAACCATCGAGCATAAAGGCCCGATTCCCGTGGAGTATCGCAAGCCGCTCGGTAATAGAATATTTGGTTGTGATGACTGTCTCGACGTTTGTCCGTGGAATAAATGGGCCAAGGAAACAAAAGAAAATAAATTTAAAGCCCGCCCACAGCCGATTCTCAAAGAAACACTGTCGTGGAGTGAGGAAGATTTTTTAAACCAATTTAAGGGCACGCCCGTGAAACGCTTGGGCTTATTAAGATGGTGGAGAAATGCATTAACCGTGATGGGCAATACGGGAACACCAGGAGATCTTGAGGCCATTGGGCGATTGGTAAATCACGCCGATCCGATGGTGTCCGAACATGCATGTTGGGCGCGGGACCAAATTCTTTCGCGGAATTAACCTCCTTGGTTGCACCCGAGTCCTTGTTTCTGCTAACCTTCTGCCGTGTCCCTAGCCCAAGCTTATCTCGTTTTAGCCGCTATCCTTCTACTATCTGGTTGGTTGGTTTATTCGAGTGCGCCTATCTTAAAGTCATTCCGTCGCGACAAGTTTGCTACCATTATTCTTTTAATTGCTGCGGTAGCTTGGTTTGGTTTTCAGCTTTTGCATTTACCTGAGCCCGATCTCGCAGGCCTTCCACGGGACATCGTAGTATATGTTTTTGTGGCTGCAGGACTTTTAGCTTATTTTACGATGCCCGACTTTTTATCGGTCCGTGCATTAGGCGTACTCATGCTTTTTACCGCCCGCCAAACTCTGGATGCCGGCTATCGTCAATTACCCTACAGTTTCTTGGACGCCAGCGTCAGTTATGCTTTCTTGGTTATATTCGGATTATGGTGGGCGATGTCACCCGTCGCATTTAATAAACAGTGTGATTGGATTTTAGAAAAACCAATCCGCACTAAGGTCTTCGGTATTATTTTCTTTATCACTGGCTTAGCCTGTCTCCTGCAAATTAAATTTATTCCGTGAACCGCCCACTTTTAATTGTCGTCTCTGGCCCTGCTGGCAGCGGGAAGACAACGTTGTGCATGCGATTAACGGAATCATACCCACAATTCATTCATCGCGTGATCACTTGTACGACACGACCACCCCGTGTGGGCGAAATTGATGGCGAAGATTATTATTTCTTAACCCGTCAGGAGTTCGAAGCGCAATTCGCAGCCGGAAAATTTTTAGAGAAAGCCGTCGTACACAATAATCTCTATGGATGTCGCAAGGCGGACATCGCTAAGCATCTGAGTGCAGGATACGACGCACTATTAAATGTCGACGTGCAGGGTGCTGCCTCGATTCGTAATCAGGCGGAAAACGACAAGACCTTAGCGGAATCGCTCGTTACGGTTTTCGTCCGAGTAACAGATCCCGTTGAACTCCGTCGTCGCCTTACGGGTCGTGGCACCGACCCCGTAGATGAAATCGATCGTCGCGTGGCTGCTTCCGAATATGAATTACAACACGCGGGTCATTATCAACACGTGATTGAGAGCGGTCCCAAAGAAGCCGACTTTTTAGAATTAAATAAAATTTACCTTCAGGAGAAGAAAAGTCGGGTATGATGGAAAAATCTGCCATCGCTTCGGTCTTAGATGAAATCGCCACTTTACTAGAGTTAACGGGAGAAAATCCGTTTAAGATTCGTGCGTACTCCAATGGTGCGCGCATTCTCGAAACACTCACAGAAGATTTAGACGAATTAATTAAAACCGATAAACTTGCGGAAATTCCTGGAATGGGTGAAGCGCTGGTCGATAAAATAACTACATTGCGCCGCGATGGAGTTTTACCTTTTCACCAAAAATTAAAAGCAAGTATACCGCCGGGCTTATTGGAAGTTATTCAAATACCGGGATTAGGACCTAAAAAAGTGCGCGCACTGTGGGTTCAACTCCAAGTCGAAACGATTGAGAAACTAAAAGAAGTTTGTGATAGTGGTAAGGTCGCCGAACTCAAAGGATTTGGCGCCAAAACGCAGACTAATATTTTAGAAGGAATTAAAAATAGAATCGCTTACGGAAAAAGACATCGCTGGGCCGATGCTGCGGAAATTGCTGAACCCATTTTAGCCGGATTAAAAAAGCTCCCCCAGGTAAAATTAGCCGAATCTGCAGGCTCACTTCGTCGCTCCCGTGAAACGGTGGGCGACTTAGACTTCTTAGTAGCCTCGTCTGAGCCTAAACCGATTATGGATTGGTTTGTAAACTATTCCGGCGTCAAAGAAGTCACCGCTCACGGAGAAACCAAATCGAGTGTGCGTTTTGAAAATGGCCTTCAGGCTGATCTCCGCGTGGTTCCGGAAGAGCAATTTTATTTCGCCCTTCACCATTTTACCGGATCCAAAGAACACAATGTAGCCATGCGCCAAAGAGCTTTATCGCAGGGCTTAAGCATGAGTGAGTGGGGTTTTAAAGCGGTCGACGAAAAACAAAAAGCTCCCGGTGCTAAAAACGAAGAAGAAGTTTTCAAGGCCCTCGGGTTAAAATGGATTCCTCCTGAATTACGCGAAGGCGCGGGCGAAATTGAAGAGTCCGAAAAGAACAATCTGCCTAAGCTCGTGGCCTTTGAAGACATCAAAGGGGTTTTTCATAATCACACCACCGCTTCGGACGGCGATCACACACTTGAACAGATGGCTGCTGCTGCAGAAAAATTTGGTTGGAGCTATTTAGGAATTTCCGACCACTCTAAATCTAGTTTTCAGGCCAGAGGCTTAGACGAAAGTCGCCTTGCTCAGCAAATCGAAGAAATTAATAAATTTAACCAGTCGGGTAAATTTAAGGTGCGCGTCTTAAGTGGCAGCGAAGTGGATATTATGCGCGACGGCTCGCTCGATTTCACCGATGAGGTTTTAGGCAAACTCGACTTCGTCGTCGCCTCCGTGCACAACCTCTTCACCTTAGATAAAGAAGAACAAACCAAGCGGATTATTAAAGCGATTGAGAATGAACACGTGGATATGGTCGGACATCTTACAGGTCGCTTACTTAATAAGCGCGAGCCTTACGAGGTGGACATCTCCAAGATTATCGATGCCGCCGCGGCGAATGATACCATCATCGAATTAAACGCTAACCCATGGAGATTAGATCTCGATTGGCGTTGGTGGCGTCGAGCCTCCGAAAAGGGCGTGCTGACGTCGATTAATCCAGACGCTCACGATATTGAACAATTAGGCTTCGCGGCACATGGTGTGCGGATTGCCCGCAAGGGTTGGTTAACCAAAGAAAACGTTTTAAATACGCGTTCACTGCCCGAAGTTTTAAAGTGGCTGGGGCGTAAGTAAGGATACGGCTCGCCCTCGGTCTGATTTTTTGTCTAATTTCACATTATGTTACACGATAAGCGGAGATTACTATTAATCGCTGGTCCATGTTCTCTTGAATCTGAATCCAACTGTCGCACCGTGGCGAAAGAGCTGAAGGCGCTGTCTGCACGATTCCCAGAATTAAATATTATTTTCAAAGGTTCTTATGATAAAGCTAACCGCACTTCTTTGGGCGGAGATCGTGGACCCGGAATGGAAGCAGGTTTAGAATTACTTAAACTCGTCAAAAAAGATTATGGATTTGCTACGTTAACGGATATCCATGGACCTGAGCACTGTGAACCTGTGGGCAAGGTGGTCGATGTACTTCAAATTCCAGCCTTCATGTGTCGTCAGACCGACTTACTCGTGGCCGCCGCCAAAACCGGCAAAGTGGTGAATGTCAAAAAAGGACAATTCCTTTCGCCATTCGAAATGAAATTCGTGGTCGATAAATTAAAGGGCGCGAACGCCGCTGAAATTTGGCAGACCGATCGTGGGACAACTTTTGGATATCAAAACCTCGTGGTGGATATGAGATCTTTCCCAATCATGGCGAGCTATGGTTACCCCACGATTATGGATGCAACGCATGCCGTGCAATTACCAGGTGCGGCGGGCGGAGCTTCGGGTGGTCAACGCGAGTACGTTCCAGTTTTAGCCAAAGCTGCTTTAGCGGCTGGTGCTGACGGATTGTTTATGGAAACCCATCCTGATCCGACGAAAGCGATTTCTGACGGACCAAGCCAAGTACCTTTAGCAGAATTCCCCGCGTTAGTGGAATCGTGTCTGCGTATTTGGAAAGCAGCCCGAAACTAAATCTGTAAAAGTTTTTCGGCAGCGAGGCGATCGAATTTTCCGCGAGCATCGAGCGGGATTTTTTCGACAAAGATATAATTTTTAGGACGCGCGGCCGGTTCTAAAACCTCCACGGCCTTTTTAAGCGCCGCCGAATTATATTCACTGGCTACGACACACGCCACCACCCGCTGGCCCCATTGGGCGTCAATCACGCCAAATACAAAAATATCTTTTACGAGTCCGGTCGCTTTCAGAATTTCTTCAACGCGTGCCGGATCTATTTTTTCTCCACCCGAATTGATGATTCGGTCACCGCGCCCAAAAATTTCTACCGTACCATCGGCATTCACGTGTCCTAAATCGCCCGAAGTATAGGGGTCAGAGAATTTTTCACCGAGCCAATAGCCCAAACCACAGGCGGGTGAATGGATGCGAATGTGGTGATTGATTTCTGTAAATTTTACGCCGGGCAGAGGATATCCTCGGAGCGGTTCATCGCGCCAAATTTTTTCGGGCGGACAGAATGCACAGAGCGCGGCCGTTTCAGTCATTCCATAACTTGCATAAACGGGAAGGTGGTGATTGCGAATCGCATCGACCACGGGTCGTGGAACGGCGGCTCCGCCTAATAAAATTACGTTAAACTGCTTTAACCATTTTAAACCTTCAGGGTGCTCCAGTATACGCGAAATTTGCGTGTGCACTAACGAAGCGATTTTAGTGCCTCCCGCGGGTAATTTGATTTCGGGTAGAGATTGATTGGCTAAGAAACGCCCATCGTAGTGGCCATAATTGCCGCCAGTAAACTGAGCACGCAGGACGGGCATTAATCCGCTGACATGGTAGGGTGGAGTGAAACTCGCACCGTGCAGTGTCGAACTCAGTCCGCGCGCCACCAAAGCATCGCGTAATCCTATGGCGGCGGCGCGCAGGGTTTTAGTGTTATGAATAACAAACTTAACTTTTCCGCCCGTGCCGCCCGTAGGAATAAAAAGACAATCCATCCAAGCCTCGGGCCAATTCGCTGGAGCTAGGCCTTGGGGTGTGAGATGGATTCCCTCAACAATGGTTTCCTTAGGAATGAGTTGCGCGGCGCTTTTTAATTCCGTGGGACCCCAGTTAGGATTTCCTAAAAAAACCGGACGACTATTAGAGTGCGCCGTAAGAACCTCCTCTAAATATTTTTTTGGATCCGCGTGAAAGACAGCAATCGATTTCATTTAAATTTCCTCCATAATTCTAGCCAATCGAAGTTTGATAATCCTTCAACAATTGGACCTGATCGATGGCGGTCTAAGCCTTCATCTTTGAATTGGTTTAACGTGTCGAAGCCTACTGTGCCGACAGCTGGATCAAGATGAGCCAACCAAAGTGCGGCTTGGCGGCCAAAAGCAGTTTCAAAGACAGATGAATAAATGACCTTGTTAGAATGGGTTTTACGCCAGGCTAAAAAAACATCCCAATCGCCCACCAGGGAAGGTTTTAAGACCACTGGGCCCGCCCAATAAAATTCATGGGGAGAAATAAAAGATTCATCGAGTGCGACCTTTTTAGCATCAAGTTGATTATATCCTGGGTGATTTACAGGAAGCGGTTGCTCAATAAATTCTACCTGATCCGAAGATAGCGCAAAATTTACCCATTGTTCTGCTTCGGGTAAGTTGAGACTTCCATTAGCATCTAAGCGAAAAATAATATTCTTAGGTGCCGCAGTGATTAATGATTTAATATTTGAAAAAGAAGTATGGGGAGAAATTTTAAGTTTAAGTGTTTTAAAACCCTCCGCTATTTTTCTTTCAATATTTTCGGGTGTAGGATCGGTAACCAGTCCAGCCCAGGAAGTTTTTTGATCAAAATTTACGATTTCAGCCCAATGACGACAGGAGGAGAGGGCCGCACGTAAACACGGAAACCCGCCCGCTAACTCTTTTAAGTAAGCGTTTAATTTATACAAATCTCCTGCGAAGGAATTAAGAAGGTCGAGACACTGTGAAATACTTTCTGTATCAAAATTCGGCCAAGGGGCGACTTCACCAAAGCCAATCGCACCATTCATTTCGGTTTTGATTAAGATTCTTTCCACTTCCGTGAAAGTGCCTGTGGCTGTGACAAACGGATGACGAAATTCTCGTCGCACCCTCAAAAACTCGTATTTTCCCTCATTCATACCCATAAGTATCTTTAAATTTAGCCAGGGAGCAAAATCAATTTGCCACTCCGTAGGTGAGTGCTTAATACCCTTTGGGGAAACCGACACCTATGGCTTCCTCAAAAAACAAAAGTCGCGTTTCTCTCGATGAACGCTTCTTCCTCCCCGCCGATTCATTCTTTGCGGCTAATGCTGGGCTGGGTTTGACGTACGATGACGTCTCTCTGGCCACCCGATACTCCGAAGTTCTCCCGCGCATGACGCGCTTAGACTCCTCCCTGTCAGATAGCCTTAGTTTATCACTGCCGATTGTTTCATCCGACATGGACACGGTCACCGAACACCAAATGGCGATTGCGATGGCCCTCAATGGCGGTCTCGGCCTGCTCCATTATAATATGTCATCGGCTGAACAAATTAAGGAAGTTCGCCGCGTAAAGAACCACATTCACGGAATGATTGGCGATCCCGCAGTCGTTTCGCCCGAGCTGACTATTGCCGAAGTGCTGCACCGTATTGAAATTGAAGGACTAGCCTTCAGTACCTTTCCGGTGGTTTCCAAAGATAATACACTCTTAGGTTTATTACCTGGAAGCACGGTCAAGGAAAGACACGGCCAGCGTAAAGTGGCTGAGGTCATGACGCCGCGCGCTAAAGTCTTTTCGGTTTTTGAAAAAGACCTGGGCAAAGACCCGATTGCTAAAGCCGATCGACTGTTTTCAGAAAATGTCGGCCAAAATAAACTCCTGGTGGTTGATGCCAAGAATCAGCTGCGCGGGCTGTTTACTCTGAGTGATATTGAAAGAATTTCTGAAGAATCACGTGCCCACGTTCGCCCCACCCGCGATAGTGATTTTCGCTTACGCGTCGGTGTCGCCATTAATGTTCCCCGCCATAGTGATGGGGATGTTGATAAGGATGCTCTGATTCAACATGCGGCTGCTCTTATTAATGAGGGTGCCGATGCTTTAGCGATTTCCACCGCTCATGGTTTTACCAAAGGCGTGGGCGACGCTCTAAAATTATTAAGAAAACAGTTTAAGGCGACGACCCTGATTGCTGGAAATGTTACGAGTGGAGCCGGCGTAGAATTTTTGGCTGCCGCAGGAGCTGATGCGATCAAGATTGGTCAAGGCCCTGGATCGATTTGTACGACGCGCATGGTGGCCGGCGTAGGCATTCCGCAATTGACGGCGCTCTACGTTGCTTCACGCGCTGCATCTAAAGCGGGCGTGAGAATTATTGCCGATGGTGGTATTTCTAAAAGTGGTGATATTGTTAAAGCACTCACCTTCGCTGATGCAGTTATTCTCGGCGGACTATTGGCGGGTAGTCGCGAAGCCCCTGGCAAGTTGATGGAAATTAATGGAAAGACTTATAAAGAATATCGAGGCATGGGTTCATTGGAGGCTATGCGTAAGGGTTCGGCCACGCGCTACGGCCACAATAATACTTCAGCGAAGTTAAACAAAGTGGCACCGGAGGGTATCGAGGCCCTCAAGGAAGTCACTGGGTCCGTTGATCAGGTCCTCGCCCCACTCGCGGGCGGAGTGCAAAGCGGACTTGGATACTTGGGAGCCAAGAACTTAACCGAGCACCGTGCCAATGCTCGCTACATCAGAATCACTCCAGCGGGACAAAGAGAAGCAGCCCCGCATGATGTGATTGAAATTAAAGCGGGTTCATAAGAGTATAATCCTCCACATGAAGTATTTTATCATCTTTTTACTAGGTGCAGCGCTGGGCTCGATCGCGACAGTTATCAGTCAGCCAACCTTCACCTGCGTGCTGACTAATCTTCCCGCCAACACTCACAATATAAAGCCCGATCCGGTCGTTGAAGCACCCGTCGCTGTTCTACCTTCAATAAAAAAAGAAGATGAGGTCCCTGCACCCGTCGTCATCAAAGAAGAAGAAATCACGCCCGCAAATAATATGGCAATGACCGAGGCTAGAGAAAACGCGTCAGGTAATTTACCGCAGTTAGATTACACCGCTATTAATGAACGCCCTGTTTTTTGGCCTAGTGCAGTAAAGGTTTTAGTAAACACCGCTGTTCCACTTTTTGAGAAAACCAAAAAAATTGCAGATCTTCCGTTGAACGCGGGCGACGTCTTACAACTTTCAAAAGTTTACGGTGACGGAAAACTTGAAGTCAGAGCCAAAAATCTAAAATTTGAAATTGATAGCAAACTGACAGACTTCGACATTCTTGTGCGCGAAAAAATCAATGAGTTAGCCGCCCAAGGAAATAATACCTTAGCCCCGTTTGTACGTCCCGGAGAAAACTACGTTCCACCTTCGAAACCCAAGCTCGTGGCTCCAGTTAAGAATGGAGCGCCAGCACCTACTAATTCCTCAAGCCCGTCAGCACAAAATGAATCCCTGCCGATTGCTGAGCCCGACCCAGTCGAACCAGCAACGGAACCCAAGAGTCGTTCCTTAGACGATAAAATGAATGCGTTATTTTCACAGGGCTCTAGTTCTGCAGAAAAAGATAAAACTAAAGATAAGAATAATAAAAAGTGAGTTCTGTAAAAATTTATTCTTGGAATGTTAACGGTGTTCGATCGGCCCACGGCAAAGGTCTCACCGACTTTATTCATCAGCACGCCCCTGATGTGTTGTGCTTGCAGGAAACGAAGTGCGAAGCGGCTATCGCAAAAACCTTAGGACTCGATTTTCCTTATCAGTTTTGGCACGAGGCGGAGAAGAAGGGATATTCGGGCACTGCCATTTTAGCAAAAACCAATCCTCTCGCGGTCACGAATGATTTTCCTGGTAATCACCCGCGTGAAGGTCGCGTGATTACTGCTGAATTTAAAAGCTGCTATGTAATTAGTGCGTATGTTCCTAATTCGCAGCGTGATTTAGAGCGCTTAGATTATCGCTTGATTTGGGATGATGATTTTCAAAAATATTTATCCAAACTAAGTAAGAAAAAATCAGTGATTGTTTGCGGCGATTTAAACGTAGCGCATGCGGAAATCGATTTAGCAAATCCGGCACAGAACCGACGTAACGCCGGATTCACCGACGAAGAGCGTAACTCATTTTCAAAACTTCTTTCTGATCAAGGTATGGTTGATACATTTAGGTCCGCCCATCCGACTAAAGAAAAAGCATTCAGCTGGTGGAGTTATCGCCCAGGTATTCGAGAGCGAAATATTGGATGGCGGTTGGATTACTGCCTCGCCTCGCGGAATCTGGAATGGAGTAAGCCGGAAATCCACGCGCAGGTTCTGGGTTCGGATCATTGCCCAGTATCAGTTAAATGTGAGGCCGACCTCTAAAACTTAACCATTTTAAGGGATAGCTTAGGTGGGGGATTGACAATAAAGCCCTCAAAGTTTACCTTTTTAAGACTCAGTCTCAATTAGCGTGACTCCACTTTCTCAATTATTACCCGGCCAATTCGGCAAGCTGGTATCGCTCAATCCTGACCAAGCGGTGGATCAGCGGTTGATGGCATTGGGACTCCTTCCGGGCATGGCTTTGAAGTTGGTTCGTCGTGCTCCCTTGGGCGACCCACTGGCCATCGAGTTTGGCGGCCAGGTGGTTAGTTTGAGATTGGCCGAGGCTGAAAGTTTAATCGTCGATGTCGCGGCCGATTGTCCCGTGCAACGACCCAAGCAGACGCCATGAGTTCTAAAGAAATTTACGTCGCGCTGGTTGGGAATCCAAACACGGGCAAGTCTACGCTGTTTAACGCACTGACAGGCCTTCGTCAGAAAGTAGGAAATTATCCAGGCGTGACCGTTGCACGAAAGTCGGGTCGATGTGATTGTGGTGACGGATTAAAAGTCGAATTGGTCGACTTGCCTGGATTATACTCACTCGCTGCCGCTTCGCCCGACGAACAAGTGGTGACCGATGTTTTACTTGGCTCACTGGAAGGCAGCCAACAACCCGACGCGATCGTCGTAGTTTTAGACGCAACGAATCTACTCAGAAATTTATTTTTAGCATCACAGTTGGCAGAACTCAACTTGCCGATGGCCTTAGTTTTAAATCAGGCCGACATTGCTCACGAACAAGGATTAAAAATAGATACGCAACTTTTGTCTCAACGCTTAGGCGGTGTCCCCGTGGTTCTCTCTTCTGCGTGGAAAGGTGAAGGTATCGCTTCGGTAAGACGCGCAATTGCTGAAGTCTTAAATAAGAAATCGAAGATGACGCGGTTAACTTGGCCCGGCCAAGTTGAATCTGCCCTGGGCACGATTGTGCAAGCTATCCAGTCCGACACCGGCAAGGCTCCGTCGTCGGCTGATGCTCAAAGAATTTTATTTAGTTCGAATGTACACACAAGTGAACGCTTGGGATGGTCGCAGCTTCAACGCGAATCCATTATTCGCCAGGCACGCGATCAAGTGCGTGCAGCAGGGTATAATCCATTGGCCGCTGAACCATTAATTCACTACGCACACCTAAGAAAAATTCTCGAGGGTGTGATCGCTGGAGGCAGCGGAAAACAGGGCAATGCGGCTGCACTAGATAGGGTGTTGTTGCACCGCGTGTTGGGGCCGATTTTATTTATCGGGATTATGTTAGGGTTATTCGCCTCAGTCTTCTGGTTGGCGAAATTCCCCATGCAGTGGATTCAGGCGGGCGTTGATTTCCTAAAGTCAGTCATTGCTCCAGCCTTAGTAAGTACACCAATGCTGCAAAGTTTAGTCACCGATGGTATCATTGCCGGCGTGGGGGCATTCCTAGTATTTCTTCCCCAGATATTAATATTATTTTTATTCGTAGGGATTTTAGAAGATAGCGGATACATGGCCCGGGCCGCCTTCATTATGGATCGGCTCTTCAGTTGGTGTGGTCTTAACGGAAAAAGTTTCGTGCCGTTACTATCAGGTTTTGCCTGTGCTATTCCTGGATTACTTTCGACCCGAACAATCGAAGATCCGAAAGCTCGTTTAGCTACCGCCTTTGCGGTACCGTTCATGAGTTGCTCGGCGCGTTTCCCGGTTTATGCATTAATGTGCGCCGCGTTTATTGGCCCACTCTACGGCCCCGGTTGGGAATCGGTCGTCATGGTCGGCATGCATTGCGTCGGATTAATTTTTGCGGTGCCGACAGCTTTTGTGCTCACACGCTTTGTCTTAAAAGTAAAACCCCAACCGTTTGTTTTAGAATTACCACGTTACCAAATGCCCAAGCCACGCGACGTCATTTGGCGCATGTGGCAAAACGCGGCCGAATTTATTTCCAAGGCCGGTACGGTGATTTTTGCGATAACCATTATTATTTGGGCGCTCTGTTATTTCCCGCGCGATGCCCAGATGTCTGATCGCATTAAAGCCGCTGAGCCAACCTTGTCTGAACAGGAACTCCAGGTCCGCACTCAAGCGGCGATGATTGAACAATCTTGGATGGGTCGATTTGGAAAAGCGGTTCAGCCAGTCTTTGATCCTTGTGGCTTTGATTGGAAAATTACCGTGGGGGTCTTAGCTAGTTTTCCCGCACGTGAAGTCATCGTTTCCACCTTGGGTGTTACTTATTCCATCGGCAAAGGGGCGGAGGCGGATTCACAACATTTACGCACGGCCATGCAGGAAGCGAAGTGGATGGATGGTCCCAGAAAATCTACTCCGATATTTTCTCTCGCGGCGGTTTTAGCTCTGATGGTCTTCTTTGCCTTATGTTCTCAGTGTGGTCCGACGATTGCGACTCTCGCTCAAGAAACGGGCGGTTGGAAGTGGGCCGCTATTTCCTTTTTCTATATGACAATCTTAGCCTGGGTTATGGCCGTGGTTGTTTACCAAAGCGTTATCCGACTCACATGAATTTAGAGCTAATCATCATCGCTTTTTTAGTCGGCTCAGCTTTGGGCTGGTTAATCAACCGAGTTATCAAAAAATTTAAACAACAACGCGCTGGAAAATGTGCCGGCGGTTGTGGATGCAGTGATAAACTAAAGCCCAAGAACTAAGCAGGCTGCTGTTGGCTTAAGCAGTGCAGGGCGCCGCCTTCAATCAAGAGTACTCGGCAATCTATCCCCATAACCTTATGTTTAGGGAAGCAGTCTTGTAGAATACCCATGGCTAGATCATCCGATTTCTGCCCGTAAAGCGGCACCAATACTCCGTCATTAACGATTAAGAAATTGGCGTGACTTGGCGGAAGGTTGCGTCCCGCTAAACGGATGGGTTCGGGAAGCGGAAGGGGAATGACATTAAATTTAGATCCGGTCTGAGTCTTCATTTGTCTTAAACGATCCAGATTTTTTTCTAGGCGATGAAAATTAGGAGAACTAGAATTTTGTTCCGTGACAGCGATGATGGATTGGGGGCTGATGAATCGTGCCAGATTATCGATGTGCCCGTCGGTATCATCATTATCTAAACCTTCACCAATCCAAAGAATTTCATCGATCGCTAATCCATCTTTAATGGCCTGATGAAACTCGGCGTCGTTTCTGCCCTCGGCGCGATTAGGATTATTTTGCACCGCTTCAGTGGTGAGTAAGCGTCCATCACCTGTAACCTCGATGCCTCCGCCTTCTAACTCAAACGCAAAGCTAAAGCATTTTAAGCCTAAGTGATTAGCAATTTTTTTGGGTACTTGATTGTCGAGTGAGGCTTCGAATTTTCCACCCCACCCGTGAAACTCCCAATCGGTAATCGCGAGTTCACCCGTTTGATCATTCTTAATAAAAATAGGACCATGGTCGCGGCACCAGACGTCATCTGTTGGGATATCGACTAACTCAATGACCGATAAATCAGCGCGTGCTTCTTTCAGACATTTTTCTGCTTCCATTTTTAATTTTCCGGAAGCATTAATTTTTACCGGCTGGAATTTGGAAATCGCCGCCGCAAATTCTGCGAATTTCGGAGGCACGAGATCATAATGTCCGGGCCAGAGTTTTGTGTTGGAGGGCCAGGAGAGCCAGGTGGCACTTTGTTTTTCCCATTCCGCTGGCATGCGGAAGCCCAGTTTTCGCGGAGAAAGCGACATGCGTTAATCGCGGAGACGACGAGTTAAATCAGTGTAGGCGTCAATTCGGCGATCACGGAAGAAGGGCCAGATTCTTCTAAACTCTTTTTGTTTTTGCATATCACAATCCGCTAACAAAATTTCTTCTTTATCAATCGAAGCTCGGGCAATGATTTCTCCATAGGGATTAGAAACAAAACTTTGTCCCCAGAATTGGGTGTTACCCTCTTGGCCCACGCGATTGGTCGCGGCGACATAGCAACCATTGGCAACGCCGTGTCCACGTTGTACGGTTTCCCAGGCAGTGTGTTGCGCAGCACCCAAACTGGCTTTTTCTTCAGGCAACCAACCGATGGCGGTTGGATAAAATAAAATATCGGCACCACTCAATGCGGTGAGCCGGGCCGCTTCGGGGTACCACTGATCCCAGCAAATTAACACTCCAATATTTCCGTGAGCAGTTTTCCAGGAACGGAATCCGAGATCACCTGGAGTAAAATAAAATTTTTCTTCAAACCCAGGGTCTTGAGGAATGTGCATCTTGCGATATTTCCCTAAGACTGAGCCATCGGCATCAATCACGGCGGCGGTGTTGTGGTAAACTTCACTGCCCCGGGCTTCGAATAATGGAGCGACAATCACGACGCCCAGTTTTTTCGCCACCGCAGCCAAGGCTGTCACGGAAGGGCCTGTCTCGATAGGTTCAGCGAGATTAAATTTTTTCGGATCCTGTTTTACACAAAAATACTTGGTCGTGAACATTTCTTGCAGACCAATAATTTTAGCGCCCTTCGCCGCCGCTTCCTCAATCCGCGGAATAGTTTTACGAACATTGTCCGCGGGAGTTTCCTCGGCGGTTAATTGGATAAGTCCAATGCGGACAGCGTCGGCCATGGATAGATTAATGGACTAATTTATTAATAGGATATTCGACAATACCTTCAGCGCCTTGTGCTTTCAGCGTTGGGATAAAGTCGCGGGCCTGTTTGGAATCAATAATCGTTTCCACGGCGACCCAATCAGGATTAGTGAGGGTGGAGATCGTAGGATTTCTTAAGGCAGGTAATGCAGCAGAAACCGCGTCGAGTGCTTTGCGTGGTAAATTAAATTTCAAGCCCACCATGTGTTGCGCGGCTAAGGCACCTTTGAGCATGAGAGCAATCGTCTCAATTTTTGCGCGCTTATCGGAATCCGCCCAAGCTTTCTTATTAGCGATCAGAACGGTGGTGGTGGAGAGAAGGGTATCGACGATTCTTAATTTATTAGCGATGAGCGAAGAGCCTGTTTCGGTGATGTCGACAATCGCATCAGCCAGCTCAGGAACTTTTACTTCGGTCGCACCCCAGGAAAATTCTACCGTGCAATTAACACCCTGTTTTTTAAACCAGCGACGAGTTGTTTCGACCAGTTCAGTGGCGACGGTCTTACCTTCTAAATCTTGAACCTTTTTGATGGCGGAGGCTTCGGGGACACAAAGCACCCAGCGAGATTTCTGAGCCGAGGCGCGGCTGTAGATCAGTTCGCAAACCTCTACCACGTCCGCCGTGTTTTCCTGAACCCAGTCTTGACCGGTTAAACCGCAATCAAAGAAACCATGTTCCACATAGCGGGCGACTTCTTGGGCGCGGATGAAACGTCCATCTAAAGTGTTGTCGTCGAAAGCAGGGCGATAGGAGCGACTGCTTTTGGACACCGGAAAGCCGGCCCGACCAAAAAGCATCAGGGTAGCCTCCTCGAGGCTACCTTTGGGTAGTCCTATCATTAATTTTAAGGAATCCTTACTCATTAGGGCATTTAGGAAGTCGATGGACCGCATAGTCGCAAGCATTAAGGGGTTGACTCGGTAAAAGTATAAATGACTTTAAATCCTACATTTCCCCTATGAAACGCACGATTATTGCTTTAATTTCTACCTTCCTTTTAGTGGCTTGTGAAGCCCCCGTGGATCAAGAAGTGGTTGCTTCATCGCCCTCCGCCACGTCGGACGCAAAATTCTCCTGGGAAAAATCAGGCAGTGATAGTGCGTCGGCAGCCCCTGCCGCCAATTTAGAAGCTCCGAAGGATGTCACCAAGGCACGTATTGTAGAGATTCGCGAAGGCAGTGGATTGATCGCCTTAGCAATGGCTGAAAAGCCTGCCGTTCGTGCACATTTACAAATCATAAAAGATAATAAAATTTTATTAGTAGATGTTGCTTCGACCAATGAAACACAAGTGGTGGTGAATATTATTCCTAACCAACTTAAGCGCCCTGAGTTGATTGTGGGCGATGAAGTGCTTTGCACTCCTGCCGCCGCTCCTGCTGTCCAATAGTCCGTAGTGACAAAAGGTGACAGAAGGACCCGCCTGTGCCCATAGGTGGGTCTTTTTTTACCCAAAAACCAGGAAAATAGCCAATAAATCGCACGATTGACCCTTAAAATCTGGCACATCTAATGCTCTGATTAAACAGAAAATGACCCGCACCTATCACCATTCTAGAAAAGGAATCATTTCCCGACGCGTCTTGGCCCTCATTTTTGGTATTAAGACCTTCATTTTTCTTACCTGTTTAATCGGCCTTTATGTCTTAAGCCGCACCGCTCCACAGATTTTAGACTCAGCACTTAGGACGAAAGCAGACTCGAGTCTGGTTTGTGAAATCAATCAATCGAACCTCATTTTAGGAAATCTAGATCTACAGGGAATTAAAATTTCCAGTCCGGGTCGATGGAACGAGAAACAATTTTTATCAATCAAAATGATAAAGTGTGAGCTGAATCCACTGACGTTTATTTTGGGTGGTAGCCGACATTTTAAAAATGTGGAATTGGATATCGATAAAATAGTTTTAGTCGGCTCACGCGACTATATGAAAGATAATAACGCCCAAGATATTCTGAAGGGCTTAAGATCTGCTCAGGTTGAAAACAAAAATGATTCACCTGCGTCGAGTGAACCGTCTGTTGATCAACCCAAGAAGCCTTTCAAAATAGATAATCTCCGTCTTCGTGTGGGGCAAATTGTGGTGGTGGTCGAAGACGGCAATCGCCCGGCCGAAACGGTGGTTAATAATAACTTTAATTTTGTTTTCGAAGCCAAGGACATCACCGAGAAAAACTACCAAAAAATAGTGAGTTTACCCTTGGGCGCAAAAGTTTTAACCAAGGCTGCTACATTGGCTCCGCGACTGATGATGGATATCACCAATCGAAACATCCGCCAAAGCATCACCGAAAAAATTTTAGAAAAAAAATAAAATGAACGAATCCGAAACACCGACCCCCGAAGAAATTAAGCCCGAGCCCCAAGCCTCTACCGAGGCGGCCCGGATTGCCGAACTTGAGGGAGAAATTTTAAAATTAAAGGACTCGATTCTGCGCAGTCAGGCTGACCAACAAAATCAGCAACGTCGACACCGCCAGGAACGCGAAGACACGAGAAAATACGCGACCGCTAATCTGATCGAGGAGTTACTGCCCGCTCTCGATTCACTAGAATTAGGAATGGCCTCTTCGCCCACTCAAGGTGAGGGCCGCGCGGTAGCAGAAGGTTTTAGAATGGCTATGCAGCAGTTGCATTCGATTCTTTCAAGCCAAGGCCTGTCAGAAATTAATCCTGCAGGAAAACCCTTTGACCACTCTAAACACGAAGCGGTTGCTCAAGAGACCAGTGATACTGTCGCAGAAGGTGTTATCATAAAAGTTGCGCGCAAGGGCTGGATTTTAAACGACCGAGTTTTACGCCACGCTTCGGTGATTGTTTCTAGCGGAAGTACTGCTAAATAAAAACGACAATGGCTGAAGACTATTACACACTTTTAGGTGTAGCTAAAGGGGCGAGTGCCGATGAAATAAAAAAAGCTTATCGCAAAAAGGCGATGGAGTTTCACCCGGACCGTAATCCTGGAAATAAAACCGCCGAAGAAAATTTCAAAAAGATTTCGCGAGCCTACGAAGTTTTATCTGACGAACAGAAACGTAAACTTTATGACGCTCACGGTGAGTCGGCCTTTGAACAAGGTGGTCCCGCCGGATCTGGTGGTCAGCGTGGTGGTTTTAGAGGAGCTGATCCGATGGATATCTTTAACCAGATGTTCGGTGGCGGTAATCCTTTCGGTGATATGTTCGGTGGTGGTAATCAGGGTCAAGAAACCGGCGGAGAAGATTTACGTTTTGATATTAAGCTAACCCTTGAAGAAGCCGCGACAGGAGTTAGCAAAAAAATTAATTATCGAAAGCACATCAGTTGCGATAAGTGTTCTGGATCAGGCGCGGAAGCTGGTTCGAAGAAAAGTAGATGTAGTACTTGTGGCGGCCAGGGTCATGTCGTTCGTTCAAACGGTCTCTTCGCGATGCGCCAAGTTTGTCCGAGTTGTGGTGGTGAGGGCGAAAAAATCGATAAGCCTTGTCGCGCCTGTGCGGGTGAAGGTCGCGTGGTGGGCGATGCGTCGGTCGATATTAAAATCCCACCGGGTGTGGATACGGGCACCCGCTTGCGTTCGTCGGCCAATGGTTCAGCGGGCCGCAGAGGTAATGACGCTGGAGATCTTTATATTGTTATCACCGTTCTTGATCATGAATTATTTGAACGCGATGGTGATGATTTAGCCTGTGCGGTTCCTGTTAAGTTCTCGATCGCAGCTTTAGGTGGATCGATCGACGTCCCTAAATTAAAAGGTAAAACCATCTTAAAAATACCCGCAGGTACTCAGGGCGGAACAACCTTCCGCTTGAAGGGCGAGGGTATGCCGAATCTCCGTGGCAGTGGTGCCGGCGACTTATTGGTGCGCGTCGATATCGATGTTCCGAAGAAGATGACCGACGCTCAACGGGCGGCCTTAAAAGCTTATTCTGACGCTTGTGGTGATGTGGAAACACCGGTTTCGGATTCTTGGAAGCAGAAGTTCAAAAAGTTTTTTGGCTAACCCCTTGCAGGTCCATACTCCTTAACTAATCTTTTGTAATGCCACGTCACTCAGGCCAAACCCAGCGACTTATTCGTCGTTTAGCTTGGGCTGACATTGATAAACTTTGGCTCAAGAAGCTGGCTCAAGAAGCCCGCGAAGAAGATATTAATGGTTTAGGATTAGTTGAAAAAGTTTCCCGTCCGGGCGACCCAACTTCGGCTTTATTTTCAAGAACGGACCGCGCTCAAGCGGCGCTTGTTGCTAGACAGGATATGACTCTCGCGGGCCTTGGTTTTATTCAGACTATCCTCGATGAATACGGTTCGGGTTGGCGTGTTCATTTAAATTATCATGACGGCGATACGGTGTCTAAGGGTGTAATCATCGCCAAAATCGAAGGGCCTATCCAAAACTTATTAATGGCCGAAAGAATTATTCTAAACTTTCTCCAAAAACTTACCGGAGTGGCGAGTCTCACAAAAATTTACTGCGCCGCGCTTGGTTCGTCTCCGACAAAAATTCTAGATACACGAAAAACTACACCAGGCTTTAGAGTTTTAGAAAAATATGCGGTGGGACAGGGCGGCGGTTATAATCACCGCTTAGGTTTATACGATCGCGTGATGATCAAAGATAATCACTTAGCCGCCGGTGGGGCGACGAAAGCCGAGCGATTAAGGGAATGTGTTACTCGGGCTCGTGAAGCGCGTCCCTATTTACTGGTTGAAGTTGAAGTGGATGCGATTGAACAAATTGAACCTGTTTTAGCGGCGGGAGCGGACATTATTTTACTAGATAATTTTTCGCTACCTCAGTTGGCCGAGGCTTTACCTCAGGTGCGTGGTCGTGCTTGGACCGAAGTGAGTGGCGGCGTTACGTTGGATACACTTCCGAGCATAGCTGCTCTCGCCCCTGATTTTATTTCTGTTGGTGCTTTAACCCATTCTGCAGTCTGGGCTGATATCGGCCTAGATTGGCTCTAATATGTCAGCCTTAGACAGTAGTATTATTTGTGCATTTCTTGAGGCTGATGGTCAGCCCGTCAGTGGCGATCGTTTGGCCAAGGACTTAGGTGTTTCGCGTGTTGCGATTTGGGGTCGTTTAGAAAAATTACGCGCTGCGGGATTTATTTTCACGGCCTCACCTCGTAAAGGTTATATTCTGAAAGAAGTTCCACAGGTTTTACACCCCACACTTCTTGACGCCCATAGTCGTCGATTAAAAGTTTCTTTACCCATCGAATACCTTGAGTCGGTTGACAGTACTAACTCCGAAGCCGAACGTCAGTTAGCCAACGGGAGAGAAGCCCCGTTTATTGTTTTAGCTCAATCGCAAACAGCGGGTCGGGGTCGTCTTGGGAGAAAATGGCACAGCACGGATAAGGGAAATATTTATTTATCATTAGCTCTGCGTCCGTTTATTTTACCTGACCGGCTTAAGCCATTCACGCTTTGGATGGGTTTAGCTATCTGTCGCCATATTGAAGACACGTTGGGAATAAAATTAGGTTTAAAATGGCCTAACGATATTTTGTCGCCCGACGGTAAAAAGATTGCCGGTATTTTAACCGAAGCCCGTTTAGACGCCGATACGGTCCGCGATCTTATTTTTGGTTTAGGATTAAATATATCACCGCAACAGGATTTTCCAGCCGACTTAAAATCGATAGCTAGCTCACTCGCTCAGGCATCGGGTCAGCATTTAGATGTTAATGTTTTAACGGCAGGAATCATCAAAAATGTTTTTACCAGCTGGGAAGAATTTAAAGAAGACCGCTGGGCTCATTTATTCAAAGAATATTGGGCGCGCTACGATATTTTGACGGGCAAAGTCGTCACCATACAATTGCGCGGTGAGCCGGTCACTGGAATGGTTGAAGGGATTGATGAGGTTGGCTCATT
>JBBAUU010000009.1:0-20276 GCA_040398065.1 Opitutales bacterium
GAAGAACACGGCTTCATTGGCACCGCCTTAGTCGCTTGTGCATACTTTGGAATTTTTTGGCTCGCGTATCGCGCGATGCGTTTCAGCACCGACCTGTATCGTTTAAATATTTGCTTAGGGGCGACGCTTTTCTTGGTGCTCCAAGCCTTAGTGAACATGGGTGTCGTCACGGGCTTATTACCGACCAAAGGAATTTCGTTACCTTTCTTAAGTTACGGTGGAACTAATCTCGTTATCATGTCGAGCATGGTGGGATTAATTCTCAATTGCATCCGTGATGCGAGTAAGCCGCCGTTTTTGGCGAAGGAGATTAGGGGATGAGTAAAATTCTTTTGGCATGCGGTGGTACGGGCGGTCATCTCGCACCCGGTATCGCCTTGGCCGAAAGTTTACAGAGTCAAAATCACGAAACTTTACTGATAGTTAGCAGCAAAATCGTCGATCAGCAAATGACGGCGAAATACCGTGGCCTTAATTTCGTGGCGGGGCGCGGTCGTGGTTTTGGTCCCGGGCTGATTAACAAAATTCTATTTTTTCCGTCACTCTTCGGTGCGATTTATTCTTCACTGAAGTTGGTCCGTCAATTTCGTCCTTCCGTCTTAATTTGTTTTGGTGGATTCATGAGCTTGGGTCCCGCCATCGCCTGCAAAATTTGTGGTATTCCTGTTTTGGTGCATGAAGCCAATCGCCGTCCCGGTAAAGCCGTCAGACTCATCGCGCGTTTTGCCCAATCTATTCACTTACCTCACGGTGTTCGTATTAAAAATATTTCAGCAGAACGTCAGCATGACTCCGGATTTCCCGTGCGCAAAGAAATCACACCGATAGCGCGTGATATTGCCCGCCAACATTTAAATTTTCCAAGTACGGGACGAATGATTTTAGTGACGGGTGGAAGTCAGGGTGCCCAGGTCCTCACCCGTTGGGTGGAAAATAATCACGAGAATTTCAATCAAAAGGGTATTCACGTCTTGTGTCTCACCGGTGCAGGTGGTCGTGAAGGCGAAGTAAATAATGCCTCATCGACGATTCGTTATTTGCCGTTCTGTAACCAAATGGCTTCGGCTTATTCGGCCTCCGATATCGCCATCACGCGTTCCGGGGCTGGTACCTTGGCGGAACTAGCTACTTGTCGCACCCCGGCTGTGCTGGTTCCTTACGCTTTTGCGGCTGATGATCACCAAACCGCCAATGCACTTTATGCAGTGAATGAGGGCGTTGCGCAGATGATTACGGAAAAGAATATCGAGAAACTTAACAACGTTGTTTTCGGTTTACTCAATGAGCCCAGCAAACTCCAAGCGATGAAAGAAGCCTTGGCTCGTGCCGATGCTCATAATCACTGGGAAGAAATTTTAAAAGAAGTGCTTGGACTGGCCCAAGAGGGAGGAGCGAAAAAATGAAAAACTCGATTTGGATGTTGGGTGCCTGTGGTATGGGCGTCGGACCTTTAGCTATTTACTTAAAAGAGTCGGGCAATGAAGTTTACGGTTGGGACGATTCCACGGGAAGTCCTATGGAGAATCATTTATCGAATGCGGATATTCCCTTACTGCGCGATCCTTGGGCCGCTGGACGTAAACCTAATTTAATTGGACGTTCCAGCGCCGTAAAACCTGGTCACGCCGCATTGGCACTCGCCGAAAAAAATCAAACCCGCGTGCTCCGTCGAGGTGAATTATTGGCCGAGAGCGTGGTGGGTAAAAGATTTGTCGCGGTTTGTGGTAGTCATGGCAAAACCACGACGTGTGGATTGATCATTTCTGCTCTTGCGACCGCAGGAGTTGATTTTGGATATGTGCTGGGCGGACTTTTCCGTGACCCCAACTTCGCCCCCGCTCATGCTTCGCAAAAATCACCTTGGGTGGTTGCCGAAGTCGATGAAAGCGATGGCACAATTAGTCATTTTTCTCCCGACATCACCGTCGCCGTTAATTTAGATTGGGATCATCCGGATTATTATAAGGACGAAGCTGCGCTCGAAGGAGTTTTCCGTGCCTTGTTTGAACGTACAACCACTGCCGTGGTCATTCCCGCTAATAATGAACGACTCGAACGATTAACGCGTGGATTAAAAGCCCGGGTGATTCGTGTAGGCGAGACGGGCGACTTCACTGCACAACTGATAGGTGCGAATTCTAGTCAGTCTCGTCTCATGCTCGGTGGTGAATTTAAAAAATCTGAAGTCAGTGTCCCGGTTACGGGCGCGTTTAATCGTGCCAATGCTACGATGGCTTTAGCGGTGACTCATTTAATTACTGGGGCGATTGCGAGTGAGCCTCTGACTCGGTGGCGCGGTATTCGTCGTCGTCAGGACATTCTTTTTGAACGTCAGGACTTACTTGTACTAGCCGACTACGCCCATCATCCCACGGAAATCGCGGCGTTATTAAAATGGATTAAGGAAACGCACGAGGGTCAGTTAATTGTAATCTTCCAACCGCATCGGCACACACGCACGCGTCAGTACGCTAGTGAATTTAGACAAGCTTTACATATTGCGGATGCTGCTTTCGTTTTACCGGTGTATTCCGCTGGTGAAGCTGCTGTGGAGGGTGGAAGGTCGGATGCCGTCGTGGCGGGATCGGCTCTTCGTCTGATTGAGGATAGAAACGAACTTTCCAAAATTATTTCTCCGTTAACAAAAGGTAAAAAGACAGTCGTCGCTTTTGTGGGTGCGGGTGACATCGAGCATGATGCTGAAAATTATGCGTTAATTTTACGACGGGAAGGTCTGCCAGTGATGACCCAAGATTTGGGTGAAGCGGTCGCCGGAAAACTTTCAGCAAAAGCTGTGATTCGTCCGGCCGAACCGTTGAATCGTCGCACCACACTCGGCGTCGGCGGTGTCGCTCGCTGGTATGCTGAGCCTGCTACAGTGAATGATATTATCGTATTGCTCCAGGCTGCTGGTGAATTGGGTTTACCTTACTTTGTGATTGGTCGTGGCTCGAATTTATTGGTTTTAGACGAAGGCTACGATGGCTTAATTATACACTTAAATGCAGAGCATTGGGGTGAAGTAAAAAATCTGAATGACGGACGTCTACAAATCGGCGCGGGTGCACGTCTCAAAGAAATTTGCGGCATCGCTGCACGCGAGGGTCTGACCGGTTTCGAATTCTTAGAAGGCATTCCTGGAACCATCGGTGGGTCGCTACGCATGAATGCGGGTGCGATGGACTCTTGGATTTTTGATCGGGTGGAATCGATTGATTGGCTGAGTCCGCGCGGCATTCATCGTTCGGCCAATCGTAATTGTTTCGATGCGATGTATCGCGACTGTCCGCAATTACATGGCGCCGTTATTTTATCGGCAGTTTTAAAATCTACGGGTAAAGAATTGCCCGAAAAGATTCGTCAAACGATGGATGAGATGAGTCAGAAACGTCGCAGCTCACAGCCGCGTGATCCGAGTGCGGGATGTGTCTTTAAAAATCCTGAACAAAATCACGCTGGACGATTAATTGAGTCGACTGGACTCAAAGGAACGCACGTCGGAGCCGCTGAAGTTTCGAATATTCACGCCAATTTCATTATTAATAAGGGTGAGGCCACCGCTAAAGACGTTTTAGCGCTGATGAAACAAGTTCGTCAGAAAGTTCAGCACGATAAACACGAATTATTGCAGCCCGAAATTATTGTTTTAGGAAAGGAGTGGAAAGATTTACTATGAGTACGAATCGCCAAGCTGTGATTCTTTGTGGAGCTATATCGCCGGAGCGCGAAGTTTCACTCCGTTCCGGTAAAGCAGTAGCTAGTGTCATAAAAGATTCTCAGTTGGTTGAATTGAATGAAAATACTTTACCAGCTTGGCTTGATCCTAAGAAGCATGTGGTCATTCCGGTCATTCATGGTGACTTCGGTGAGGACGGTCAGGTGCAAGCGGCGTGTGAAGCTCGTGGTTTGGCGTTTGCTGGATGTGATTCAGCTGCGAGTCGACTTTGCATTGATAAAGTGGCGACCAAAAAAGCAATGCGCTCGGTGGGACTGCCCGTTGTGCCCGAGGTTGCATTTAGCGGGGACAAGAAACCTTTGGCTGAGAAGTTAATTGCTGAACTCGGAGAACAATTGGTGATTAAGCCCTCGGACAAGGGGAGCAGTGTCGGGCTGTATGTCTTGAACGGTTTGGCTGAGGTGAAGGCTGCCTTGGCTGATATTCCTGCCGCGGGGCAGTGGATGGCGGAACGTCGAATCCAGGGGCGCGAAATGTCGATTGGCATCCTCGGGGGTAAAGCCCTTGGAGTGGTCGAAATAGTGCCTAAAACAGGCGTTTATGACTATAAAACCAAGTACACCAAGGGGTCGTCGGAATACCTCGTACCCGCCCCGATTTCGGCTGATTTAACCAAGCAAATTCAGCGTGCGGCTGAGAAGCTTTTTGCGGTGACTGGATGTCGCGATTTTGCTCGGGCTGACCTCTTTCTTGAATCCTCGGGCGAATTCATTTTTTTAGAAATCAACACTATGCCAGGGATGACCGAGACCAGTTTGCTGCCCAAGAGCGCCTCCTGCGTCGGGATCGATTTCTCAACTTTAGTTCAGCAGATGGTTGCTCCTGCCTTTACGCGAAGCCAACTTCATAACACGCTCTAACCCATGGATTTCTTCACCCGCATCGCGCGCCTCTTTTCGCCAAAGCGAGATGCCTTCATGGGTCAGGAGAATCGTGACTGGAGACAGTTGATAAAACAAGACGTTCGAACGATTCCGCAAGATGAGCTGGGAAGAAAACGCGCGGCCCGTTCACGCATGCCCATCATACTTACCATTTTATTTTTCGTTTTCGTGATCGCCGTCATTTCGCTTTCCTTAGAAGAAAGCAATCCCGTCTCATCGAGTATTCCAATCACATACACCACGGATGGTTTTTTACCTTCGAGCTACGCTAATAAAATTATTAATGACGGGACGGACAGTTGGGCGAAAGATGTCGCCACGATTAAGACGGATTTAGAAAAGGATCCGCAGGTATTGACCGCGAAAGTGCGTCGCTTGGGCACGGGTGGATTAGAAATAAAATTATTAGAGCGTCTAGCCGTTGCTCGCATTGCGATTTTACCACCGTCGGGACCTTATATTGTAAAGTTAGTCAGTCCCGAGGGCGTTTTATTTTCGGGTACAGGTTATCCGCAGCAATCCACGAATAGTTTGCCGGTGATTACAGATTTTAGAACGAGCGGTGCGGGTGAAAAAGTGTCGGTCGATGGCTTGGAAGTTGTCGGACCCTTTTTATTCACGGCTCGCACGATGTATCCGAATCAATACAAGCAGTGGGCGACGATTTCACTGCGCGATTGTTTTGGATCACAAGATGATGCCATGGGTTCAAATCTCCATATTAACATTCGCCCAGGTTCACAGCCCATTGATCGTGCGACCTTATCCGAGATTGTTTTCTCCACGACGAATTGGCGCAACGAATTAGAAATTTTATCTAAACTCGATATCGACGGTCTCTTACGTAAATCAACCAGTGGTGCCTCCAGTTATGTTCTAAAACTTTCCATTCAGAATCGCACCTCTTCTCGGCCCGTTGCTGAACCACGCCTCGTCCCCATTTTGTCTCGATGAATAAGAAACCTTTACCCTCATTTATTACCGTCATTGATATCGGTACCCACAAAACCACCGCACTCACCGCGCAAGTGATTGAGGGCCGTGCGCGCATGTTGGGATTCAGTGAACGTCGTACCGATGGAGTGGTTAAAGGCACAGTCATCGATGTCGAAAAACTCCATGCCAGTGTGCATGAAGTGATTAATGATTTAGAACGCGTTTCCCAACGTGCGGTTGAGCAAGTTTACATTTCAATCGCAGGTCCATCGGTTGAAGGCGAGCGCGTTAAAGGCATTTGTATCGTGCCTGCGCACGATGGTCGCATTACCAAATTAGATTATCAGCAGGCGATTGATTCCGCAAAACGTCTCGAGCCACCCGCCGGTCGCATCACGTTATTACACATGCGCCAGCCATCGATTCTCGATAACAAACCTGTCGGTAATCCCGTGGGTCAGCAAGGTCGCCGTCTCGAAGTAAGCTTTTGGCGAATCACGATGGAAGAGGGCAATGTCCGCTTCCGTGTTTCGATGGCAAACGGTATGAGCATCACGGTGCGCGATTTTATTTTGGCCTCACACGCGGCGGCTTGTGCGGTGACGACCGATAGCGAAAAACAAGGCGGCGTTTGTGTGATTGATATCGGAGCCGGCACGACGGACTGGGTTCTGTATTTCAAAGGACATATTTTATGCAGTGGATCCATCGCCGTAGGCGGTGAACATATCACGAATGATTTAAGCATCGCCTTACGCATCAGTCGCGAAACAGCCGAAGACTTGAAACACCGTTTCGCTTCGGGTTTACACCGTGACCAAGACGTTAACCAAACCATTTGGAAAGACGGCGATAAGAGCGTGGGCGATCAGCAATTTAATCGCGGTACGATTACCCAAGTTTCTTCACTACGTTATCAAGAAATTTTATCCTTTGTACGAAAAGATATTATCGTTCAGCTCGAACAAATTTTCAGCGGTCATGAAGTAAAGTTAGATCAAAACTTTATACCGTCGGGCGTTATTTTAACCGGGGGTAGTGCCAATTTAGCGGATGCCGCGGAAGCCGCCCAAAATGTTTTTGGGGTTACGGCCCGCGTCGGTATACCGAAGTTTGATAACAGCTCTTTACAGAAATCCGAATACGCTGGTGTGGTTGGAATGATGATTGCTGCGCTCGAAGATGCTCCACCCGTGGTGCGTCGTCAAAAAGGCTTCATGGATATTCTCCGCGACCTGTTCCGATTCTAAGACATGTCCACGACGCCTTCAATTTTACTGGTCGGCCTAGGCGGTGCGGGTTGTGGCATGGTTAGCCGTATCGCTAAGAATCTTCCGTCCGTCGTCCGCGTGGCGTTAATTGATACCGATGCGAGTATTTTAAATACGACTGACGGTCAGGAAGCTTTTCAGATTGGTCGTCCACTCACGCGTGGGATGGGTACCGCCGGTGAAGTGGCTGTTGGACTAGCCGCAGTGGAAGCAGATGAACCCACACTTCGACGCCTATTTAATGGGTATTCCTTAGTCGTCCTAGTCACCGGTCTCGGTGGTGGCATGGGCAGTGGCGGGGCTGCACCCTTGGCTAGTATCGCACTCGATGCAGGTGCGACGGTCTTATCATTTGCGACGATTCCATTTTCACATGAAGGCGAGCGACGTAAACGTCAGGCCACTGAAGCCTTGGAAAAATTAGCGGTTAAATCTCACGGACTGGTGGTTGTTGAAAATGATTTACTCGCATTGCAAGTTGCTGCTGATGCTTCGCTGTCCGCTGCTTTCTCCGCTGCGGATGAATGGATTGCTGGTTCGCTTCGTGCTTTAGCCAGTGTGTTTACTCCCGGTGCATTAGTGCCCGTGGATCCAGCCGCATTAAAAACGATTTTAGAAAAACCCGGTTCGCCGACGCTCTTTAGTTATGGAGTGGGAGAGGGCAGTGGTGCCGCTCTGATTGCGGCGAAGGCGGCTTGTGATTCCAGTTTAGCGCACGGACCTGGAGCGATTACCAAAGTCGGCTCACTCTTTGTGCAGGTCACGGGTGGATTAAACATGTCGGCGACCGATGCGTTTGAAGCGGTTTCAATTATTCGCAAAAAATTTGGCGGAGAAAAAACAACTCTGCTCGGGGCATGTGTTAAGCCTGAATTAGGAGATCGCGTTGAGGTGGCAGTCTTAGGTGCTTCGCTGCCTGTGCCTAAACCCGCAGCGAAGACGAAGAAAGGCGCCAAAGGGGCGGATATCAATCAACCCTTGTTTGTTTTTGCGACCGAAGAATCTATCCGTCGCGGTATTTTTGGTAATACGCCTTTAACCTTTAGAGACGGGGAAGATGTCGATGTCCCCACCTATATTCGTCGGTCGGTGCGTTTGACCCCTGCGAGTTAACAAATACTCGCTTCGCGGTTGCGCCTCTGGCTCACTCCCTTACGTTAAAAAATCATGGCGTTTGATGTCACCAAAGTCCGTCAAGACTTCCCGATTCTGGGACGTACGATTAATAATCGTCCGTTAACCTATTTGGACAACGCTGCCACCTCGCAAAAGCCACAGGTGGTCATCGACACGCTTTCGCATTACTATGCTCACTCGAATGCCAATGTGCATCGCGGAGTTCACCAATTGAGCGAGCAAGCGACAGTGGCCTTTGAGCAAGCTCGTGAAACGGTAGCCCAGTTTTTAGGACTTAAAGTTTCTCGTGGATGTATTTTTGTACGCGGTGCGACCGAAGCGATTAACTTAGTCGCCGAAACTTGGGGTCGTACGCATTTGAAGTCGGGTGACGAAATTCTTCTCACGACCCTCGAACACCATGCGAATATTGTGCCTTTGCAGATTATTGCTGAGCGCACGGGTGCGAAAATAGTGGTCGTCCCCTTAAACGCTCGAGGTGAAGTGGATCTCGAAGCGTATCAGAAACTTTTATCCGGTCGCACTAAGCTCGTTACCTTCACCCACGTATCCAATGCGCTCGGTTCGATTAATCCGGCGAAGGAGATGACCAAGATGGCGAAGGCTGTTGGGGCGACTGTGCTGATTGATGGCTGTCAGTCCGCTGCACACTTCGCGATTGATATTCCTTCACTCGGTTGCGACTTCTACTGCTTCTCGGGTCACAAAACTCTCGGTCCTACAGGCATCGGCGTGCTTTGGGGTCGACCCGAACTTCTAGACACTCTTCCTCCTTATCAATCGGGTGGAGATATGATTCGGAAGGTCGATTTCGCTGGCACCACTTTCCGTGAAGCCCCTGAGCGCTTCGAAGCGGGTACGCCCGATATTTCGGGTGCGATTGGTTTAGCAGCGGCTCTTCAGTACTTCATGCCATTGCAAAAAGAAGCCCACGCGCATGAGCAAAAATTACTTTTGGCAGCTACGGAAAAACTAAAAGAGATTAAGGGATTAAAAATCGTCGGTGAGGCGGCTGAAAAAGTTTCGGTGATATCTTTCTTAATCGAGGGAAGTCATCCGCATGATATCGGAACGTTACTCGATGCGGATGGCATTGCGATTCGTACTGGGCACCATTGCTGTATGCCCTTGATGAAGGCGCTTGATATTCCTGGTACGGCTCGGGCTTCGTTTGCATTTTACAACACGATGGAAGAAGTCGATCGCTTGGCGGTGTCGCTAGAAAAAATCCGTAAGATGATTGCTTAAGGTTTGGGTGATTCGGAAATATTTCTACGGAGAATATCGAGAATTCCTTGAACTTCAAAATTGCGGGTCGGTCCTTCGAGTCCGAGGGATTGTCGCGCCTCTTGAATGTCGTCGGGCCGATTCCCTGGAGGCCAATCGCACCAAAATTTATCGACTGCGTAGCCGGCTGTTTGGAGTAATGGAAACAGGGCATTGATGCATAGCGTGTCGGCCCGACCTTCCGGAAAAACGCCCGCCAATACTTCGTCGATGAGTTGTCGTCGCGAGCTCGCGAGTGTTTGGGTAGCCAGACCCTTAGCCCATTTCTTGATCTCATTTCGCCATTCTGGTTTTCGACGATTCAGTTCGAGGTATTGAGCGAGACGTCGGTAGGGGTGACCCGCGGGGCGCAGTCCGCGCAATTTCCAACGTCCACACTTCTGCATATACAGGTGATCGATTCCGAGGAGAATCATTTGTTCGGGTGAGTGGGCGTGGGCGAGTTCGGACATCGGAGCGCGGTTGCCGCCGAGTCCTAGAGATTCCACGACCAGTTCATGACACGTTTGTTCGAAGCCTAATTCCTTGAGTCGGTGTCGGGCGTGTTTAGTTTTATTATGGAATCGAGTGAGGGCTCGGTGTCGCAATCCCGGAATTAAATTTATTTCGGCGGTGCGGACTTTGCGGGCGACTTCGCCGGCGCGACCACGCAGTTCTAAGAGTGCGTCTTCTTCGGCGATATCTTCGAGATCGCGCGGCAAGTAGGGCAGAAGCACAAGACTTTCGGGTTGGTGTCCGGAAGCCGTCGTCACTGGTTTCACTCCGGGAATGAGAACGGCGTGGAGGATGACGCCGGAGAAGTTTGGATCTTGGTGATGTCCGTGCGCTTCCCAATCGCTCCAGCGTAAATGGATTTCGATATCACCTCGGAGCCGTTCGTTGTTAATTAAAATTTCGGCGCCTAAGAAGTCGGGCCCTGCGCCCCGATTCCAATCACCAGGGGAAATAATTTTAATCTCTTTACCTTGGGAGCTGAGCATCGGGCCCAGTACTTCGCCTGAGGCCCAGAGCCGTTGGATGGCGCGTTCGCCAATGGCGAAAGGCCCGTAAGGACCCTCTAATTCTTCAACACGAGTGCAGGTGGACATTCATTATTTATCACCCGCTTAATAAAAAACTAAAATATCACAGATGACCCATGGGTAATCTACCGAATCGGCTTGAGCAGAACCCGCCAGTGTGCTTTGTGAATGGGACGGAGAGATGGCAGAGTGGTCGATTGCACCTGACTTGAAATCAGGCGGTGCCGCAAGGCATCCGGGGGTTCGAATCCCTCTCTCTCCGCCAAATTTAATTCAGGGGACAAGTTGGCAAGGTGACACGGTGACAAGGGGAGATGCCGGACGCGACGTAGTCGCGCCCCTACTTACTTTGCTTCTAAAACTGGACTAAAGGAGCTGGCTTTTTGGGATGCCTCTGATTTTTGGTCGGCGGGGATTTTCTTTTCGAGGTTATCGAGGCTGGCTTGGGCGCGGATGTGGCCTTTGCCCGCCGCGATACTCCACCACTTGTAGGCTTCGGTCTCACTGCTCGCTACGCCTTCGCCATTTAAATAATGCAGTCCTAATTCAAATTGGGCTTCGCTCTGACCTTGGTTCGCCGCACGTGTGAGCCATTCGACGGACGCGACATCGTTTTTAGGGAGTCCGTTCCCAAACGAATAGGCTGCGCCTAATTTATACTGAGCTTCGGGGTCGCCCGCCTGTGATGCTTTAATAATGACTTCGAGTGACTCGGTTTCTTTCTTCACTCGTTCTACTCGGAATTCACTCGCTCGTTTTTGTCCATCGACGCGCTGATCTTTGGTTAAAGTATTTTCAATCGCTGTAACCTTTTTAGTCGCCTTCGTGTATCCTTGGCTCGCGGAGAGGAGATACCATTTGTATGCTTCGGCTTTATCGCGTTGGCCGACCCAGCCTGATTCAAAACCTTCGCCGAGTTGAAATTGTGCGAGCGGATCCATTTGATCGGCGGCTTTGCTGAGCCACTCAGTCGCTTGCACGTCGTCGACCGCCAATCCGATACCGCGATGATACGCGGTGCCGAGTAATGATTGAGCTTTGCTGTTTCCTTTTTCAGCGGCGATTCGATACCAGCGAACGGCTTCGGTATTATTTTGTTTTACCCCTACACCTGACGCATGCATTTCTCCTAATTCAAAGGCGGCCTGGGCATCGCCTTGTAGGGCTTTTTCCTGAAGTTGGGTGGCTTTGTCTTTTGGATTACAGGCAGCGACAACCACGGCGAAGAGTAATATCCAAAGTCGAAGAGGGGACATGTCGGGTAGAGAATCTTTTGGCTGGAGGCGGAGGCAAGTCTTACACAATGTAATCTTCTAACATGGCGACAATTTTATGCATGAAGTGGGGCACCAAGTATGGGCCTGAGTATGTGAATCGACTTCATTCGATGGTGCAACGCCATCTGACCATTCCGCACCGTTTTGTTTGTCTGACCGATAATAAAGAGGGTCTGCATCCAGGGATTGAGACTTTTCCGATTCCGAGTCTGAAGCTACCCGCCGGGGCGCCGGAGCGTGGGTGGACGAAGTTGGTTTCGTTTTCGCCCGATTTAACGGCGAAGGGTGGACCTGAATTAAAGGGCGAAGTGCTTTTTCTCGATATCGATATCGTGATCGTCGGAAACATGAACTCGTTCTTCGAGCAACCGGGAGAGTTTTTAATTATCCGCGATTGGCAGAAGGGACACTACACGGGGAATTCATCAGTGTATCGTTGGACGGCGGGTCAGCATGCGGATGTGATAGATTACTTCCGGAATAATTTAGAACGCGTGCGTAAGACGCATCGCAATGAACAGGAATATTTAACCGCCCAGTTATCGGCTGAGGGTAAGGTCAGTTATTGGCCCGAGACTTGGTGCCGCAGTTTCAAACGTCACTGCGTAAAGTATTTCCCATTTTCATTTTTCCAGACGCCGACCATTCCTGAAGGGGCGAAGATTGTTGTTTTTCATGGCGTGCCTAATCCGCCCGATGCGTTGGTTGGTCGAAGCGGCAAGTGGTACCGTCGCGTTTTGCCTACGCCTTGGATTGGGGAAAATTGGAAGTAAATTGAGGGGACAAGTGGGCAAGGTGACAAGGGGATTTGCTTTATTTAGTTTTTGTCATTCACCAGAAGTCTATGGGGAAAAATAAAAGCATACTCATTAAACGCACCGGTTTTACTCTAATCGAGTTGCTCACGGTGATTGCGATTATTGGTATTCTTGCCGCGGTGCTTTTCCCTGGTGTGCAGGGTGTAATGAAAAAGGCTAAGCAGTCCACCGCTTCGATTAAGCTACGCAATATAGTGCAGGCAGTGGTTACTTTATCTGAGGGTAAGAAATATATTAAGCCTGGATCATGGAGTGTTACCGATAATGCCAGTGCTAGTACGATTGCGGAGTACGCCGCGGTTCTCGCTTATAATTCCAGTTTAAACTCGGGAGAGATTTGGTATGTCGATGGTGATAAGAGTAACGATAATGCTTCATACCCTAAACAAGTTTTAACGGGCGCCGTGGGTTCACAGCAAATTGATCCTAATTTTAAAACCCCATCTCAGACTTACGGATACCATTCTTGGACAGCCTATGCACCAACTGCGAAGAACATAGACGGTATGCCTTGCTGTAACATTCCACTTTTGTGGTCTCGTGGACTTTCAACCGCCGGAGACTGGTCAGCGACGGATGGAGTTTGGGGTGCTGACGGCGGCCACATCGGATTTGGTGACTATCATATCACCTGGGCTGCTAATACCAATGATGACGGTAGTGGTGTTCCTGTATTTATTGATAAAGTAACAGGTGTAGGCACTGCTAATTGGAGAAAAGCGATTTCAGCTAGTGATGCTAAAGAGTTGTCGGCGAAGTGACGCGCGAGCGAAGCTCGCGAGGGGACAAGTGGTAGGGGCGCGTGACCCTACGCGACCGTAAGAGTCTAAAGTTTATTGCTTAGTGGGTCTTAGCGTAGAGCCGATTGATATAATCAAATCGGGTTCGAACGGGCAGCTGGGTCAGCTGCCCCTACCAGCTCATTTAGTTTCTTCTGCATCATTCTCCGCTTCTTCTTTGGCTTTGGCCTGAGAGCTGAGAACGGGTTGGGCGAAGAGGCGACCGTCATGCAGTTTTGCCACATAGCCTTCGCTGATTAAGAAATTAAGATCTACGAGGACTTTGCTCTTGGCTTCATCATCCGCATTTTCACCGGCGATGGAGAGAACGACGTCCTTGGTTTGTTGTCCGATATTTTTATCAAGACTGTCGAAAATCTTTTGCATCGAATCACTGAAGGTGGCTTGAGGGTCGCGACATTTGCGACGTACACCACAAGCGTAAGTGATTCCCTTGGAGCCCTTCTTATAAAGGTGGAAGCCTTCTTTGCGGAGTCGTCCACGAATTCCATTAGCAGTATCGAGAGG
The DNA here is from genome assembly GCA_040398065.1 of Opitutales bacterium. GTDB lineage: Bacteria > Verrucomicrobiota > Verrucomicrobiia > Opitutales > UBA953 > UBA953. The sequence goes on from JBBAUU010000009.1 coordinate 13,676, forward strand.
GAAGTGGCGTTGCAGCTCGAGCGCGTAGCGGACGTTATCACGCAGTATACCGGGAGGCATTTCAGCGAGGAGACGGCCGGGGAAGCGGATTTGATTGCGGGAAATGACAGTGGCTTCGCGACGGAAGGCTAGTAAGAAGCCACGAGCGGCATCGAGTGACTCAAGACGTTCGGGTTCGCCTTCTTTACGGTCTTTAGGTGCGTATTCTTTACGTTTCGACATCGTAGCGACCCATTGGTCGATCACTTCTTTTTCACGGACCATTTCGAGTCCGGCTTTGAATCGATCAAAGGCAGCATTAGGGAAATTACGTGAGTGATGTTCACGCAGAGCTTTTAAATAATTATGGTGGGTAGGTGAACCGAGGATGACGCCGGTCTGCGGACATTTTGCGACCATCATGAAATTACCTTTCGGTGGTTCGACATCGACTTCAACTACGTCGAAGAATTTATCCAAGTGACGTGACATCACGTGGCTGACGGCTTCGGCTTCCGTTAAGAATGGAACGCTATCAGGAACGGAAACGGAAAGTGTGGCTTGAGGATTTTTTTCCGCGTCCGCTGGTCTAATCACGATAGAGAGGCGGTCTTCTTTATCTAAAATGAGGAGGGCGACGCTAAAGAGTTCGTAAGTGATGAGACTCTTTTTCATCGCTTCGCCGAGCGCTTCGAATTTTGCGTCATCAGGGAAGAAGCCCGTGCTGACAACTTTGACAGGTGCAACCGGTTCTTCTTGGCGTTGGGAAAATCTATCATCACGATCGCGACGTGGTCCGCGACGATCATCGCGTTGAGAATTTTGAGGTCCGCGAGAAGGACCACGGGAAGGTCCGCGGGAATCATCGCGACGTGGGGGACGGCTGCCGTCTCTGTCTCTGTTGTCACGACGACCACCCTCGCGACCGGAGCTCACTTTTTCAGCGGGACCGCTCACCCAGGACGGGCCTAAGCCGAGTGCGGAGAGGTCTATGGGAATCATAGATTCATTTTGCTCAGGGTTCTTATTGGCCGTATCGGGAGACATTACAGGGTTAGAGTTGGGAAACTAATGTGATTTGGCAAGCGTTGGCATCAACGCTTTTTTCTTGCACCGAGCGTAAGGTGTTCCAGCGTGAACTTTCCTTCGAAAGCTCAGGTGGTGGAATGGCAGACACGCATGATTGAGGTTCATGTGCCGTAAGGTGTCCGGGTTCAAGTCCCGGCCTGAGCACCAATTTACAAAAACGGGTTTAGTTCTACAAGAACTAGACCTGTTTTGTGTTTTCATTCGAGGAATGTCTGCCACAACAGATGGGGATGGCGAACCTAGGTAAATTAAAAGTTTTAATATTAGGATCGGGCGGACGCGAACATGCGTTGCTCAAGGCCTGTCTCAAAAGCCCGAAGGTAAGCGAAGTCATCGTCGCCCCAGGTAACGGTGGCATGGCCTTGGAGGCTCGTTGCTTGAATGTAGATTTAACAAAGCCTGCGGATATTTTAAATTTAGTGCGCGAGCAGGGAGTGGAGTTTGTCATCGTCGGACCTGAAATTCCTTTAGCGCATGGCGTGGTCGATGTCTTAGAAGCGGCTGGTATTTTAACTTACGGACCGCTCATGGCGGGTGCGCGCTTGGAGGCGAGTAAGGCGTTCAGTAAAGATTTTCTATTCCGACATAAAATTCCAACCGCCGCGGCACAGACTTTTCAGAAGCTCGATGCGGCCCTAGAGTATATTCGCCAACAATCCTTACCGATTGTGATTAAAGCCTCTGGATTAGCGGCAGGAAAGGGTGTGGTCATTGCCACCACGCTGGCCGAAGCAGAACAGGCATTGCGCGATATGATGCAGACAAAAGTTTTTGGGAGTTCGGGTGATGAAGTAGTGATCGAAGAATTTATGCAAGGGGAGGAGGCATCGATTATGTTGATGGTGTGTGGTGAAGAGTATTTGATGCTTCCGCCGAGTCAGGATCACAAACGCGTGGGCGAAGGGGATACCGGATTGAACACGGGCGGCATGGGAGCGTATGCGCCGACCACCGTGGTGACACCGGAAGTGGAACGTCGACTGCGCGAAGAAATTATTGTCCCGACGTTGAAAGGATTGAAGGCCGATGGCATTGATTATCGCGGTACGCTTTATGTCGGAATCATGGTGACGTCGACCGGCCCCCGCGTGGTTGAATTTAATGTACGCTTTGGCGATCCCGAATGTCAGGTCCTTCTTCCTTTATTAGAAACCGATCCGGTTGAAATCATGTTGGCCATCGCGGCGGGGACATTTCGTTCATCAAACGCCAAGTTACGTTCTGGCTCTACTTTGATAGTCGTCTTAGCGGCGGGTGGATATCCGGGCGATATCCGTAAGGGTGATGAAATTAAACTTCCTGTGAACTGTCCGGCCGATGTTCATATTATTCATAGTGGTACGCAGAGATTGGCGGATGGTAGAGTCGTCACGGCGGGCGGGCGTGTTTTGGGTGTGGTGGCGCATGCGGCTACGTTGAGTGAGGCGGCCCAAAAAGCTTACCGCGTCATACCCACCATACAGTTTGAAGGGATGCATTATCGCAGAGATATCGGGTATCGGCAGTTAAAACGCGATGCGGGTAAGTGATTACAGGTTGAACCTTTTCATGAATCGAGTTACTGTAAGTCATGCCCATGGAGCGTGATACAGTGATGATTGTTTGCACGGGCAACACGTGTCGTAGTCCGATGGCTGAGGCTTTACTTAAAGCGGCGTTTAAAAAGAAGGCCGGCGGATTAGAAAAACTTAAAGTCATGTCCTGTGGTTTATCGACGACGTCGGGTTCTCCAGCATCGACCAACTCAGTAAAGGCCATGGAGCGCATTGGTTTAGATATTAAACAGCATAAAAGCCGTCCGTTGAGTCAGGCCGACATTGAGCGAGCCGCTGTTATTTTATGTATGACAGATTCTCATTTAGCCGGATTAGAGGATCGTTTCAAAGGTCTGCCCGAGCATGTTTTATTATTTAGGGACTTATTGCCGAATGGAGAGTCACGCGAAATCCCTGATCCATTTGGGGGAAACTATCGAGAATATGAAGAGTGCCGTGATTCCATGGTTGAAGCCGTGCCCTCAATCCTTGATTTCTTAAGGAAGAATTTTCTGACATGAGTACCACGTTTACTATTTCGTTTGGCAGTGATCACGGAGGGTTGCCCTTACGCCGCGATTTAATCGCTGCGCTGAAAGCCAAAGGTCACACCGTCATTGATCGCGGTACGGATACTCCGGCCTCGTGCGATTATCCTGATTATGCTCAGGCCGTGGGTGCGGATGTAACTAGCGGGAAGGCCAAGTATGGTATTTTGATTTGCATGACGGGTATTGGGATTTCGATAGCCGCAAACAAGATTGCTGGGATTCGGGCAGCCTTGGTACAGTCGGTCGATGCCGCTGAGCTCAGTCGCAAGCACAACAATGCTAATATTCTTTGTTTTGGGGCTAAATATGTAGATTTACCCTTAGCCATAGCTTGTTCTGAGGCTTTTCTGCGTTCGGAATTTGAAGGCGGACGACATATTGTTAGAGTGGATAAAATTGAGTCTAAAAACTCCTAATTTTTCCGTTGCCTCACGCCGTCCCTTTCTTGCCCATAGTAACAGAACATGAGTGCCATTAAACGTATTTCACTAGCTCAACTGGATCCTGCGATTGATACCATTATCAAAGCAGAACTTAAGCGTCAACAAACGCACATCGAGTTAATCGCTTCAGAGAATTTTACTTTGCCTGCCATTATGGAAGCACAGGGTAGTGTGCTCACTAACAAATACGCGGAAGGCTATCCAGGTAAGCGTTGGTACGGTGGTTGCGAAGAGGTTGATAAAATTGAACAACTCGCGATTGATCGTGCGAAGGCTTTGTTTGGAGCTGACCATGCCAATGTGCAGCCGCATTCGGGCAGTCAGGCCAACGCTGCTGTTTATTTAGCTTCGCTTAAACCTGGAGATAAAATTCTCACCATGAATTTATCTCATGGTGGTCACTTAACCCATGGTAACGCCGCTAATTTCTCCGGAAAATTCTATACCGCCGTCCATTATGGTGTCGGTACTGATGGTAGAATTAACTATGAAGAAGTAGCGGAGATGGCGGCGCGTGAAAAACCGAAGATGATCACCGTCGGTGCGTCGGCTTACGCTCGCACGATTGACTTTGAACGTTTTGGAAAAATTGCACGCGAGAATGGTGCGCTGCTTTTAGCGGACATCGCACACATTGCTGGTTTAGTCGCAGCGGGCATTCACCCTTCGCCGATTCCTCATGCTGATTTTGTAACCACGACAACTCACAAAACTTTACGCGGTCCGCGTGGTGGTTTGATTCTTTGTAAGGCTGAGCATGCTAAAGCGATCGACTCAGCTGTTTTCCCTGGAACGCAGGGTGGTCCTCTCGAGCACGTGATTGCTGCTAAAGCCGTTTGCTTTGGTCAGTGCGCTACGCCTGAGTTTAAAGAGTATGCTAAACAAGTCGTCGCTAATTCGAAAGCCTTAGCGGAAGCTTTGGTTGGTCACGGATTCCACTTGATCAGCGGTGGAACGGATAACCATTTAAGTTTATTGGATTTAAGAAAGAGTCACCCGAACGTGACCGGCAAGGATGCGCAGTTGGCGCTCGATGCGGCTCATATTACGGCTAACAAAAACACGGTTCCTGATGAGACACGAAGTCCCTTCCAGGCCAGTGGTATTCGCGTGGGTACACCGGCTGTCACATCAAGGGGTATGAAAGAGGCGGAAATGAAGGAAATTGCTCGGGCGATTGCGATTGTTCTGTCAGACCCCCAAAATCCTCAGAAAATCGAGGAAGGGAAGGCCATTGCGACCGCTTTATGCAGTCGTTTCCTCTTGCCTTACTGAGTTTAATAAAAAATGTTTACTCAACAGAGTCACCCGCTCTGACTCCCCTAAAAACTTACTATCAATATGAAATCAAACTCCTCAACTAAACGCAGTGGTTTTACTCTTATCGAGTTGCTCACTGTGATCGCGATTATCGGTATCCTTGCCGCCGTCCTCTTCCCTGGCGTTCAGGGTGTGATGAAGAAGGCCAAGCAGTCCACTGCTTCGACCAAGCTTCGTAACATCGTACAAGCGATGATTTCCTTCTCTGATGGTAAGAAATATATCAAGACTGGCGCATGGAGCACCACGAACAACAGCAGTGCGAGTTCGATTGCCGAGTACGCTGCCGTTCTCGCTTACAACTCCAGCTTGAACTCCGGTGAAATCTGGTACGTTGACGCTGATAAGCTCAATGAAAGCGCTTCATTCCCTAAGCAAGTTTTAACCGGTGCAGTGGGTTCACAGCAAATTGATACCAACTTCAAGACTCCTTCCGATGGTTACGGCTACCACTCCTGGACCGCTTACACCCCTACTGCTAAAAATTTAGACGGTAACATTCCTCTCCTCTGGTCCCGCGGACTTTCTTCCGCTGGTGCTTGGGATGCAACTAACGGTGTTTGGGGTGCTGACGGAGGCCACGTTGGCTACGGTGACTCCCACGTTATCTGGACTGCTAACACCACCGATGACGGTAACGGAACTGCGATCTTCATCGACAAAGCAACCGGTGTTGCTACCGCTGATTGGAAGAAGGCTGTATCCGCTGGTACGGTTGTTGAATTATCATCCAAATAATTCTAAACGAGCTTCTGAAAGGCCCCGAGTAGGGGCCTTTTTTATGCTCATTAATTTATAATACAGATGATACTAATGTGGATTGATGCGTGTCGGCCAAAAACTCTGGTGGCCGCCCTTGTCCCCGTCGTGATGGGTACATTGGTGTTTTGGATTTACGGCGATCAACTTCACCTCGGTGCACGGAGTGATTACCTTTTTACCTTTTTCTCATGTCTCGGCTTCGCATTGGCTGCACAAATTTTGAGCAACTTCTCGAACGATCTCGGAGACTCATTGCGCGGGGCAGATAATCCCAATCGCGTCGGTCCGAAACGTGCGGTTGCAAATGGTTTAATCAGTACAAGGGCAATGAAGATTGCGATGGGTGCAGTCATTGCACTCGCCTGTTTGGCGGGATGGAAATTAGGAATTCGCCACCCGATTTTATTTATCCCAGCAACGCTCGCGCTCATTTTAGCGATGGGCTATACACTGGGACCATTACCCCTTGCTTATCATGGGCTGGGTGACGTCTTTGTCGTCGCCTGCTTTGGCCTCCAAGCTACGGCGTTAACGGTTTATGCACTGTACTTAGAAGTGGGTGCGACCGTTTCATGTGAAATGCCGTGGACGCCTGCCATCATCACCGGATTGGGCGTGGGCTTGATGGCGAATAATATTTTAATTGCGAATAATACTCGTGATATGGAAACCGACGCAGCGTCGGCCAAAAAAACACTCGTGGTACGTTGGGGTCGAACCTTCGCTAAAGTTCACTACTCATTCAATTTGTTCGTGGGAGTTCTTTGTCTGAACTACGTATTTGGTCCGCTCCCGTTGGTCATCATGCCCTTGGCATTTTGGCAGATGGCGGGATTCTGGAAGGCGCAAACAGCTGAGGAATTCGTGCCCTTTTTATCCAGAGCGGCCATTTTGATGCTTTTGACGGCGATTTTGTGTGTAA
>JBBAUU010000010.1:0-3845 GCA_040398065.1 Opitutales bacterium
TACGAGTCCAATTTATACAAAAGCAAATCCACCCTTCAAGACAAATTATACTATAATTATATTATAAAATTATACAGGGTTGTTGTTTTACATCGTCTTAATTTGTTTAGGCGGGCGGGACTGAGCCGAGTTTCAGATGAGTGGGCTAATTTTCAAGCTGCCCAAAATAATCTTAAATTTTTCCCTAAAATATACAAATTTTGGGTAAAATTGACCCAAGAGCAAAGGGTGGACAAGTTAGCGCGAAACCTAAAGGTATATCGGGTGTTCTATACACAGAAACATTTCATGTTTTACCCCTCTGCCCTAGCCTTTTTGCTCTTTGCTGGTGTCTCACTCTGCCCTCTTACCGCCAAGGCCGATGTTGACCTTCAGAGCCTTGTCACCCGCTCCCCCTTCGGCGAAGGAAAGACTGGTGCAGGTGGCGAACGCGTAGGGTCCTTAGAGTTCCGCGGTTACTACGTCGATAACGGTATAACTTACTTCAGTATTTATAATCCGTCCTCCAAGTCATCGGTGTGGGTCACCCAAGGCGAAGCGACCACCACCCCCTTTGCTGTATCCGTCAAAAATTTTGATCCCGATAAAAATGCGGTAACCCTGGAGTCCAATGGTCAATCGATGAACCTCTTGCTTCATGAACCTGTAATTGTGAAAATGGATTTACCAGCGACACCCGCCGCCGCACCCGCTAATAATAATGGCGCAGCTCCAACAACACCCACCGCAGTCATTGGCTCAGCTAATGCCGGACAAGCAGCCACCGGCGAACAGGCCCAAAACTTTAAGGATACATTACGTCAACGCTGGCAAGATCGCCAAAATCAGAACGGCGGAAATGAGAACGGTAAAAACAAAGGCAATAAAGCAGCTGAGACCACAACCCCCACAGAAAATACCAACGCCGCAAAGAAAGGGCAGAAAAACAAAGTAAATTAATTTATGAATACTAATAAAAATCATCTCACTCAAATTCAGCGCGCTCGTCGCGGCTTCACGTTACTCGAAATTCTCATCGCCGTAGCCATTGTTGGCATGCTCGTGGGGCTCGCGGTAACCAACACGGATAAAATTCTCGGGCAAAGTCAGGAAGGCGTCGCCAAACTTTTCGTGAATGAGTCGCTCAAAACCTCTCTGGTGCGTTATCGCATCGACTTAGGCGATTACCCTTCAACCGACGAAGGCATCAAAGCACTCATCACCGCACCCGAAGGCAAAGCCGATCGCTGGCGCGGACCCTACATGGACGCCAAAGGTGGAAACCTACCCGTCGATCCCTGGGGACAGGCGTATCAATATCGCTACCCCGGAACACGTAATACTGAATCGTTTGATTTATTTTCCACGGGACGCGATAAAGCTGCGGATACTCCAGACGATATTGGAAATTGGTGAGCAAGGGATTCACTCATTCACGGGGCGCTTTCACTCTCCTAGAAACACTTTTAGTTTTAGGTTTAATCAGCATGCTCGCCGCGGTGCTTATCGGTGGCTCAGCCTCATTATTAAAAGGCACCTCGCGTGAAGACCCCGAGGATGCCCTCCTCGCTCTTCTCCAAACAGTCCGACGCGAAGCGGTCGCTCAAGGAACTACCATCATTTTAAAAACTGTACCCGACGAAGAAGATCCCGATATCACTCACTACACTTGGGGTGAAAATAAAATAGAGAAGATGCCAATCTTGGCAGGCGTGAAGGTAAAAATTATTGGGCCTACAGTGAACGCAGCTATTATTCTCGGCGGAGAAATGGAAGAGTTGCCTCTCGCTCAAATAAAATTTTATCCAGATGGAACCTGTGATCGGTTTCGTCTAGAAATTAATCGTAACGAAGCGCGACGCGTTCTGCCGATTGACCACCTCACCTGCGCGCCCCTGCCGGCCGAAAAAACCAGATGAGGAAAAACGCTTTCACCCTGATTGAGGTTTTAGTGGCACTCGCCATCTTTGCACTGGCCGCGGTAGGATTAGGCTCCGCCTACTCGAATGTTTTACTCAGCAGAATGGCCCTGAAAGAAAAAGGCGTGGGCGAAGAAGACTTTGCTCGGTGTCGCGCGGCGATGCTCGAGACCGCTAATTTTGCAGATATCGAAAAAGGTGGAGACGTTTATTTACCCGACGACCGCATGGCGCGCTGGAAGGGTAAAATTGAGCCAACGACGGTCGCTGATTTATTTTGGGTAACTATCACTGTTGAAATACAAACTACCGCCGGGGGACCTTACGGAACTCCACGCGAACAGAGTCAGTGGATTCTCCGTCCCACTTGGTCCGTCGAAAGTGAGCGCACTAAACTTCTCGCTGATGCGAAAGAACGACTTCTAAAAACGCGCGGGTACGACGAGGAGACCGGCGGAGGCACTTCCTTTATCAGCAAGGCGACTCCTAAAAAAAATCAGGGGGGCAATAACTCAACGAATAATAATTCTAATAAGAAGCCTGATAATAATAATTCGGGAAATAAGCCCGAACCAACCAAGCCCACCGGAGGAAAAACTCCCGTCATTCAATGATGACCTCCGGAACAATCAAAAAAGGGTTCACGCTCTTGGAAACCTTAGTTTCTCTTGTGCTCTTGGGCATACTCTTGGTCACCCTAAATACTTTCCTGTTTTCTATGAGTGAGCTGTGGGGCGGAGGTAGAGACCAAAGATTATTTGATCAACATGTTCGGGCCGCCACACGCATTCTCAAAGAAACTCTAAATCAAACAACCATTGGACCGGGCGCCCTGGGTTGTACAATTAAAGATATTACCGACGTCGATGGAGTAGTCGCACCCCGAATCACTTTTTTACTCACCGATGCTGGACGTTTAGCGGATTGGCCCGAAGCCCCTTTGCCCGATGTTGATTTTTCACTCTTCGTGAACCCCGAACGCGGATTAATCCTGCAATGGCAATCACGTCTAGAACTCGAAAGAGATCTAAATGATATCCATGAAACCGTCATGTCGCCTTTTGTTAAGTCTATCGCGTACGACTATTTCGACGGTGATCTTAAAAAATGGAAATGCGAAGAGGCTCCGATTCGGGATGCTTCAGGCAGTGCCTATCTGCAACCTGCACGATTGCGCATTCGTTATGCACACGGAAATTTCAAAACTGAGACGGTGATTGATATCCCCATTCGCCGTCGGGGGGCGAGCCGACCATGAAACTAAAAAACCGTAAAGGCTCGGTCATCATTGTTGTCTTAGTGTTAATCACTCTAGCCTCACTCCTGCTTGCAAGATTCATGGAGGATAACTCCTTGGAGCTTTCCATGTCGATGCGCGAAGTAGACCGGCAAAGATTGCGGGTTGATGCGATGTCCGAAATGGAATTGGCGCTCGGAGTGATTAATGAAATTCGCGCCATCGATTTAAATAAAGTCCACGCACCTAGCCAAGGCTTTGCGGATCCTCACGCCTACATTGGCATTCCACCCCGCGAGGGCTTAGAAGTTAGTTTTGTGTACGAAGATGAAAGCAGTAAGTTGCCGCTAGCGAGCATGGATAAAAATGGATTAATCCAATTACTCTATGCACTGGGACTAGAACAACGGGATGCCGAACGCGTTTCGGATGCGTTGGTTGCATGGACTAATAAAAAATATGAATCTATCGAAGAAGAAGCGACGGATGCCGCCTACCAACGCGCGAAACTTTCTTTCAAGCCAGCGCGTCGCCCTTTGCGATCGTTTGAGGAACTTCGAACCGTGGGGGTTGTTAAAGATTTCTTCTTTGACGAAAAGGGTAACGAAACTCCCCTGCTTACTTCGTTCAAGGAATGTGTGAGTTTGTATACGTTCAGTGATACTAATATTAATACGGCGCCCGACGCTCTGCTTTATGCTCAAGGACTC
>JBBAUU010000010.1:3855-19666 GCA_040398065.1 Opitutales bacterium
GAACGTCAGGTTGCGTTAATTCGGGAGAAACAAGCCAACATGAAGCAGAATATTGCCGGCAGTCCTCCCTATTTTCGGGTCACGCGCGAAGTACGAACTTTAATTGGAGGCAACGCACCACTCAAAGGGTTCGACGACGAAATTCACCTCATGTGGATTCGCGTGACCGTTAAAGAAGGACAGGCTAAGTGTCGGGTGAATGCACTGGTTTCCATTCGTGATGACGTAACTTATGCGGGCCCCGTGGAAGACCCTAGTACGGTTACCGCGATGGATGCTAAAAGCACCGCGGGGGCACGAACCTTTACCTCAAATACAAAATCCTCCACGGCCACTGATGGTACGGCCTCAAATAATTCATCGGGAACCTCGACAACCTCCAGCGGGTCTACTTTATCAAGACGCAACACTTTCATCACCCCCGGCGTCATCCTCGGCACTGCCAGTAGTGTCTCACTGGGAGGACGCACGACCGCCCAAACCATCAACTACCCTTTTAGAATTCTTGCCTGGTCCGAAGACAATGGACCGCCCGCTCCCACCGCAAAATAATGAGTTCACTTTTTTCCAAAAATCGCGAGTCCGCCGCGCTTCTCCCAGGAAATCGTTTTTTTGTTCGTTTAATTGAATTGGAACCCGACAATATCGCTAGCCAAGTTTCTCTTGCGATTGAAACGGTTTCACCTTTCCCGTCAGAACAAATGTTGATGGGCTACATAACCAGCAACGATAATAAATGGGCTTTGGCCTATGCGGCTCACCGTCGACGTTTTACCGCTGAAGAAAGTTTTGCATGGCCCGATGACTGCCAAGTAATTCCGGAATTTTTAGCTTTGCTCGGTCAACGACCCGAGAAAGGTGGGGTTTTAATTCATGAAGGCACTAATCTTTTAACCGCGCTGGCGTGGAATGAAAACCAGCCCCTACCTAAGTGTGTTCTAGTAGTAGATAAAAAAGATAGCAGCGTAGATCTCTTAACCAAAGAAATCATCGTGCGCACGGGACTGCCCACCAGCACGCCCGTCGTGCATACCACAGGTGAATTTACCAGTGCACGAAACGATTCACTATTAATTTTGAATTGTGATGACGGCAAGCCCTTCCAACTTTCCAGTAATCAATTAGATAATGCAGATATTCGTGACGCTGATTTTTTAAGTACGCGAAGAAAGAAAGAACGGGTTAACAAACTATTATGGAACACCGCGCGTGTCGCCCTAGGCGTTATTATCTTATCATTTGTTTTTGAGGTCTCTGCGTTTCTTATTAATTGGAGATCCAATAATCTTCGACTCATCAACGAAAGCCGTCAGTCAGCAGTTCAAGAAATTGAGTCAGCCCAAGCCATCTCAGCGCGCATCACAGAAATGAATACTAAAGCTCCGCTGCCGCTCGAAATGCTAGCCATGGCAAATGAACATCGCCCAACCACCGTCGATTTCCAACGCGTGAATTGTAAAAATAATACTCAACTCGAAATCGAAGCACGCACCACTAACGCGAGTGATGTTTATGCTTTTGAAAAATCTCTCAAAGAAACGCCGGGGGTCACTTTTGTGGCGACCAAAGATATGCGGGCTCGGGATAACTTTACGACGTTTAGCGTCACCATCACCTTTAAGCCCGAAAGCCTCCGCAACGGAGTGAAGAATAAATGAAGCATTTCTTTTTCAGTCTCCAAACTCGTGAGCGCATTATGGCCCTCTTGGCTTTGGTCATTGGCGCAATCATCTGGTCAACCGCTTCATGGTCGCGCGTTAATTCGGGATGGGATGGGTGGCGGGCCTTAGAAAACGAAAATCAAATTCAACAAACGTGGTTAAAGAACGAGCCCGCTATTCGCCAGAATGCAGCCAAAGCAATCCAAGGATTAGAAGCAGGTCGCGGTTACAATGATTCGCAATTGGTTGCTGAAGCGATCGCCGCCACCAAAGAAGTTGGGCTCAATGCCACCACCGAAACACCGAAGACCCAGAAGGCCGGCAAGTTTGCCCTTCACACGATGCAGCTGAGTTGTCGACGTGCCGATATGGCGACCGTGGTTAAATTCTACGAAAACCTCCGCCCGCGCGCGCCCTACCTTTCTATTAGTTCGTTTAGTTTGCAGTCTGATCGTGGAAATTCAGGTACCGTTACGATGACCGTGCAAATAACAGCCTTGGAACTTATTAGTACTAAATAAGTTTAGAAGCGGAAGCTAGCGCTGACTTCGAATACCGCGGCGACAATCGCAAAGGCAATAAAAGCAACAAACGAGAAAGCCGCGATTAATACGCTCGCTGAAATCGTTTGGGAAATCGCTCCAAGCCAACGATCCAACTCCGCGCGATAAGAGCGTGCGATATCTCTGAGGCCAGGTGCTAAATTACCGGTCTGCTCCGCCACCGCCACGCGATCTAATAAGAGTCGGGGAAAATATCCAGTACGAGCTAAGGCCCGCGAAAGACTTTCACCTTCTAAAACGCGATCCGTCGCCTCGCACATCTGTAAACGCATCGCGCGATTAGGAGCGGTCTTCTCTGCAAGCCTCAAGGCATCTGCGGTCGTAATACCATTTTCTAGAAGCACGGCCAACGTTTGACAAAAATTAAGAACGGAAACCCGCATCACAAACGCACCCATCAGAGGTACTTTTAACAATAAAGCATCGGAGGCGACTTTACCTGCGTCGGTTTTACGCCATTGGTAAACACTTATCGCTCCTACAACTACGGCGATTAAAAATAATGGCCCGGCTATGATAAAAAAATCTGCAAAGTTGATTAAGAGTTTTGTGGAGAGGGGTAATTTTCCGCCGAGTGATGTCAGTAAAGTCTGCAAACGAGGTAACAAATAAAGGACGAAGAAAATCACCACCCCGATGGCGATAAAGCAGATGAAGATAGGGTAAGCCATCGCAGCGACTAACTTACGTCTAAATTCAGCCTGCTCGGTAAAGTGTGTAATTAATCGCTCCAACACATCACGAATATTTCCGGTCGCTTCACCCGCTGAAATTAAATTAATGGTCTGACCATCAAACACCGCAGGATACGCACCCATCGCAGCGGACAAACTTTGTCCTTCACCTAATTTAGCCCAAATCCCTGAACATAAATTTCGGAGGCGAGATTTTTGCAGACGCAAAGAAAGTAAGCGCAATGATTCACCCGCGGACATTCCACTGCGTACCAAGTCGGCCATCGACTCAAGAAAAGGTAAACATTCCGCGGCCGTGGGTTCGTTTTCTTTAGAGTCTCGATCGCTCGTTTTTTCTTTTTTTGCCGCACCCACTTCTTCGACCTTGAGCGGTTTCCAATCTTTCATCTGCAACTTTCGCAACGCATCGCGACGGTGAGGTGCCTCAATCACTCCCTCGACCACGGCGCCCTGATTATTGCGGGCAGTGTAAGTAAAGGACGCCATAATTATTCGTTAGAACTTAAATTGCGGACCAACTCATCAATCGTCGTTAATCCAGCCACAACCTTTTCCCAGCCCGCTCTAGCTAAGGGACGCATACCATTAGCAATCGCACGATCGGTTAATTCGCGATTACTTACTCGGGTAATAATTAAATCGTGCAGTGGCTTAGGATGGAAAATTTCGAAGACGCCGACGCGACCGCGATAACCGGTGTTGCGACAACGACGGCAACCCACGGGCTCACGCAATGAAGTAACTTGATTTAATTCAGGTTCACCCATGCCTAAGGATTCCAAAGCGGGTAATAAACGAGTGCGACTGACGGGCACATTTTTGGCGCAATCTGGACAGAGCCTGCGAACTAATCTCTGTGCGATGACTAGTTCAACAGCCGAACCGACTAAGAAAGGCTCCACACCCATATCGATTAATCGGGTAATTGCTCCTGGTGCATCATTGGTGTGCAGAGTAGAAAATACCAAGTGACCAGTTAACGAAGCTCGAATGGAAATTTCGGCAGTTTCTAAATCTCGAATTTCACCCACCATAATCACATCCGGATCTTGTCGCAATGTACTACGTAAGGCATTCGCGAACGTGAGGCCTATTTCTGCTTTGGTTTGCACCTGATTGGCTCCAGGAACTTCGTATTCAATCGGATCTTCAATCGTGACGATGCGCAAATCAGGAGAATTAATTTCTCTCAAGAAAGCATTTAGGGTGGTGGATTTACCTGAGCCCGTTGGACCGGTGACTAAAATAATGCCGTGTGGATAATCTAAAACTTTTCGAATGATCGCTTGTTCGTCGGGCGACATACCAATGCGATTCATATCGTAGGCTTCTTTGCGCTGATTGAGTAGGCGTAGCGAAACTGATTCAGCGTAAATGGTGGGAATTGTAGAAACGCGAATATCTAAAACATTTTTTCCGTCGCGGAAATTAATGCGTCCGTCTTGCGGCAAGCGTCGCTCGGAAATATTTAAACGCGCCATAATTTTTAAACGCGAAATAATCGCGTCTTGGAACCGCGCTAAATTATCAGGTAATGGCACAGGGATGAGAATTCCGTCCACGCGATATCTGATTCTTAAATTTCCCTCCTGAGGTTCAAAGTGCACGTCGGTCGCTCCTTCGGCGACGGCCTGAGATAAAACATCCGTAACGAATCGAACCACCGCTGCATCCGCATCGGCCTCGACATCAGACGACAGGGATTCTTGCGCAGGCAAATCTTCGCCCTCGTCATCCAAACTACCGCCACCCACCCCGTAGTTTTCGTTTATCAGTTGAGCAACGCGCTCAGGCAGAGCCAAAAACCATTTCGGGCGACGAGTGGAAAATGTGCTGATCCAATCGAGTGTATCGCTGTCGGGCGGCAGCGGAGAAATTAAATTAATCCTGCCCTCTTCGGCACCCGCAATTAAAACCGGAACCACTTGAGTTTCGCTCGCCAATCGTGCGGGTAAAATTTTTATGCCATTCGGATCAATCGCGGGTTCTTCTAAAACAGTTAAACCGGTCGCTTGCGCTAACTTATTTAATAAAGCGGCTTCCGTAATATTTAATTGTTGAGCCAGAACCTTAAAGCGATTTTCGCGCGACGTTTCGTTGATTAAACTGAGTGCGGCATCACTGAGTTGACCAGTAAGGCTCACGGGCAATCCATGGCGGGTGGCCAATGACATAAATTATTTTGTGACGGGCGCGGCGGGTGATGGGTTAATAACCTTATTAACCTCTTCGGCGATCGGCGTGGCGTTAATTCGATTCAGCGCGTTAATATTATCTACTGCCGAATTATTTAAAACATAAGGCCTCAGGAATATAACGAGCTCGGTGCGGGTCTTAGATTTCGTGGACGAGCCCAGTAAGTCGCCCAAGAAAGGAATGGGGCCAAGGCGGTTAGCATCATCAAGACTCTGGGTGCGCTGTAATCCACCCAGCACAATAATTTCTCCACTCATCGCACTGACGAATGAATCCGTAGAACGTCGACCAATAATCGGTTGAAGGTTTCCGTCCAGGGTCACTTGTCCTAAAATATCTTCAACCTGCTGAGTTACTTGTAATTGGACTGAGCCATCTTTACCAATGAGCGGTAAAACTTTTAACTGAATACCGATATCGCGCTGCGAAACGGTGGAGCTGCTCACGAGGCCCGATGTGCCAGCGGTGGACTGAGTTCCCGTAATCACGGGTCGAGACTCGCCGACGAAAAGAGTCGCTTCTTTATTGTGGGTCGTGGTGATCGTTGGAACGGACAAAATTCGGGTATCACTCTTCGTGGGCGTAGTTGAAAGTGAAATGATGCCTGTGAGATCATTACCCGCAGCCAGTGTAGCGAAAGCTGAACCATTGCCGGCCAACGTTCCACCACCAAAGGTGCTACTCACTCCGACTAATTTTCCGTTGGTGACATTCATGCCTAAGGCACTGATTCCACTCGTGTCATCATCTTTTAAAGTAACTTCGGCGATAACCACTTCCACGCGCACCTGGGGCAAGACTACATCTACTTTATTAATTAATTCATGAAGTAATCTTAAGTCGTCTTTCGTGCCTGAAACGACAATCGAATTACTACGCACATCGGCGAGCACGGTGGTCATGCTACTGAATTCATCGGCGCCATTTTGACCCGCACCTGAATTAGCCGCGGAAGCGGCCGCTGGTGTATTGGCCGCTGGTGTAGTAACTCGGTTGGTACCGGTGGTAGATTTACCGCCACTCGCGGTGGTGGTCGCTTTGGTTTGTCCCGTGATTAACTGAGTGAGCAATGTAGCCACCTCGGTGGCATTGGCATGACGTAAGAAAATGACATCCGTTTTAGTATTAGGATCCGCAATCGCATCCAACGTCTCAATAAGGTTATCGAAAAACGTGTGTTGATCAGCCGAACCAATTAAAATGATTCGGTTGGTGCGTTCATCTGCGGTGAATGTGGTGCCCGTGCTTAAACGAAATGGTGCGCCAGCCGTTTGGGCGGGAGAACGCAGTAAGGTGGTGAGTTTAGTTACCACATCCGTAGCAATCGCATGTTTAAGATTGTACATCTTGGTTGCGACGACGTCCAACTGCGGACGGTCGAGTTGGTTGAGGAGCGTTTCGATTTTTTGCAGATTCATAATTGAATCTGTTACTAAGATGGCGTTATTGCGGCCAAAGTAAACCGGAGGTGTTGCGAGCGTCGCATTGAGCATGCTCGCAATTTGTGTCACCACTTCCTGGCCGTTGGCGTGCTTGAGCACAAAAATTTTGGAAGCAACACGGCCACTCGCCGGCAAACTCAAGGTGCTTTCGGTAATCAGTGAAGGCGATTCACTTTTAGCGACGTTATTAGGAACGACTTTTAAAAAACGTTCTCCTTGTTGAATAACGGCGATGCCATTTAAATTTAATAATGTCTCGATGGCGAGAAGCGCTTCCGATCGCGGAGTCCCCGCCGGCAATTTCAGTGTATATAAATTAGAAGGGAGTGCTTGTGGACGGAGCACAGTTTTACCTGTCCACTTCTGTAAAAGATCTAAGATTTGAGCGATGGTGACATCATTCAAATCCATCGGACCAACCTTATCATTCGCTGAGAGTGTCGCCACCGGTGTAGCTACGGCCACGGCGGTGACCACGGTCGTATCGGCAGCAAAGCCCGGGAGAATTGAAAGGGCGAAAACCCCGAGAAATAATAAATTCAAAAACTTTTTCATTAGAATGATGGGAAATAAATACGAAGTCGGAGCAAGGTTGGGGTCACTACTATAACAACACGACCACCCAATAGTTCGATTGAATTTATTACCTAAAACTCCCCTCAATTGCATATAGTGAACATTTTTTCACCTTTTTCTTGCTTTTATTTATATTTGCTAGATATTAGCGACAAATTGATGCGTGACGACATTCCAGAATGGCTAGGCAAGCCACCTCTTCGTGGTAGCGAAGCCTGGGAGATTTGGCTCATGCAGTGGAGAAAATATGCGCGCCATGAGCTTAAGGATGAGGCCGCTGATAATCCTGAGTTTGATTACGGCCTACTCTCAACCGAAGAGCGTTGGCGCGTGAATTTACGATTAACCATTAAAGAGAATATTGATGCCGGTCGCGAGGGGCGCCACCCACCCGAGGTTTCACCCAAATCGGTAACCGATCTTAATCATGCGGCGTTTGTCTCGTGGCAAGTGGGCCGATCAACCCGCACGCAAGACTTAGATATTGATACGACCTCACTAGAACAATGGGTCGCCAAACGAATCAATGCGAGACGACAGCGCATCGCTCACGGCATTCGCTATGGATTTTTAGCCGGACTCGGAGCCGAAGCTGCCGCGCCCTCATGGTCGACACCCGATTACGTGGCCGCCTATGAAGCAGCCTGGGAGATGGGAAATTGTATCGCCATCGAAACTGACCCACGCTGAGGGTTGCGTTTTACGCGCCCTCCCGTTATTCTATTTTCTACTAGTTTTCTACTATTTATGGATACACTCATACCAATATTGCTCGGACTTCTTATTTTAGGAGTCGGCGCTTTAATTTATTTATACTCAACGCAGAAAAACTCGGCTGCCGGATCAAATAATCAAGACCTGCTCGTACAGGATTTAAGATCACAAATTAAAGCCCTCCAGGTCAGTTTGCAAAACGAACAGGATTTAAAAACCAAAGCCCTTCAGCGTGTTTCCGCAGCTGAAGCAATTGCAGAAAGTTCCAAGTCTCAACTCGCCGAAGCCCAAAGTAGCCATGCGATAGGTCTAGCTCAGGTTCGTGCCGACTCAGAAAAAAATATCGCGGAACTCAAAGTAGCCTTTTCCAAAATGAGTAACGACGTCCTCAAGGGTATGGCTCCTGATGTGACTAAAGAAGTCGCCACCAAGGTGGAACCCTTGATTTCTCAAGTAACCACAGCACTCGAGAGTTATCGTCAATCCATGCAGCAAAGTATTTTGGGACAGGACCAGGCCATAGCCGCAGTCAACGCCCAGATGTCACAAATGTCCGAAGCAACAAAATTACTTTCTTCGAGCACCAATGATTTTACCGCTGTATTAAAATCTTCTCAGCATCGCGGTAAATGGGGCGAGCAGACATTAAGAAATGTCGTCGACTCAGCCGGCATGAGCAGCCTCTGTGATTATAGCGAACAAGTTTCGACCGATGACACGCGCCCCGATTTAATTGTGCGCATTCCTGTTAATCGCTGTGTGATTATTGATTCCAAGGTGCCCGAGTTCGATGTCGCCCTCGCGAATCACTCCGCTCCAAACCGCAAAGAACTAGTGGAAGATCATGCCAAAAAAATGCTAAAGACCATCAAAGACTTAGCCGCTAAAGATTACGCATCCAAAAAACAAAATGGCCTACAGCCCTTTGAGAAGGTAGTTTTATTTTTACCTGCAGAATCTTTATTAAGTACAGCCTTAGAAGGAGATAATAATTTAATTCTTAAGGCGAATGAGCAAAATATTCTTATCGCTACCCCTGCTACCCTTTTAGGATTCTTAAGTGCAATCAACTTAACGTGGCAGCAACACAAACAGTCTGAAAATGCTAGTAATATAGCTTCAGCCGCGAAAGATCTCTACGAACGTGTGGAAAATTTCTTAAAACATATTAGCAAATTGAGAAATAGCCTACACTCCGCCGGAGAAAACTTTAACGCAGCCATCGGAAGTTATGATAGGTTTATTCGGCCGAAGGGTGATGATCTCCGGGCCTTGGGCATAGCTGAAGGATCTGATAGTTTTGAACCCATCCCCAAAGTAGGCACGGACATTCGACACATCGAAGGCTCAGCGGATTAATCGCCAGTAAGTTTCTTAAAAGTGGTATTGCACTAGGGGTGAGATGTGTTTCTTTAGACCCCTCTTATGCGCGTCGCCAAAGAAACTGTTGTTAGCATTGAATACACTTTAAAAGATGATCGCGGAAACATCCTCGATACATCGGTTGGCCAAGCGCCGATGGAGTACTTGCACGGTGCGAGTAATATCATCCCCGGACTCGAACAAGCGGTTGAAGGTTTAGTCGCGGGTGATTTCAAAGCCGTGTCCGTCCCGCCCGCCTTAGGCTACGGCGAATACAGCGAAAAATTAATTCAACGTGTGCCACTGGATCGCTTTGGTGAAAATAAAGTCGAAATCGGAATGCGCTTTCACGCTGAAACCAATTTAGGTATGCGCGTCTTAGTCATTCGTCATGTTGACGACAAAGAAGCCGTGCTCGACGGAAATCACGAGCTCGCCGGCAAGACGCTTCACTTTGATGTGAAAGTCGTCAGTGTGCGCGCGGCAGAACTTAGCGAACTCGCCCACGGACATCCCCACCAATCAGGCGGTTGCTGTGGTGGCGGCGGTAGTAGCGGAGGATGTTGCTCAAGTGAGTCCGAAGGTTCCTGCGACACCCCTGAGAAATCATCCGATGAAAAAGGCGGATGCGGTCAAGGCGGTTGTGGCTGCAGTCACTAGGTAGGGCCCTGCCATTTTATTATAATTCTAGTGTAATGTTATAAATAAAAGGGGTCGCTAGAGAGGTTTATTTGTTTAGATTATACCAATGAAATTATTCATGGGTATGGTTTGTATGTTTATTGGCCTTAACTGCTTGGCGGATGGGCTTCCCAGTTCGCGAGATAAATTAAATGAAGAGTATCGTAAGGCCAAAGGCGAATACTCTAAAGCGCAAAAAGATTTAACTCTATTCCTCAAGGCGGCGGAAAATTTTTCTGCCGTAGGTGCTTCAATAGTTGAAGCCAACGGGCTTCCAATTCAGAAATCCACACTACCTCTTTCCAATTATCCAAGCGACGCACGAAGAGATCCAGGGAAGTCCAGTTACGAAGTAAAAATGAGGAATCATAATAATATACTTAAATCATTTAACCAAAAAATTAACTCTTTTAGAGCTCCCGCCGCCTTAAGCCCCGCAGATATTAGGTTGGTTGATCAATACGTCAGGACCCTCGGTGAGGCCATTGAGGCACACCACAATGCCTGCTTAAACATCCGTCACTAAGCCCAAATCCACTGTAAGTTAATTACCGTATCGTCGCGGAAGGATTGTTTTACCGGACAAGCTTCGGCCGCGCGGATTAAACGTGGGCGGAGTTCTTCGGGGATTCCTGCGGGCATCATCATTTTAATATCCAACTGCTCGATCCGACGAGGTGCAGTCTTCGTCATATGTTTTTCTATTTCTACTTTAAACCCGGTGAGGGCGAGCGGGATTGATTTAGCCTGAATACCAATAATTGTAATCATGCACGTGGCCATGGATGCCGCGGCGAGATCGGTCGGTGAAAAAGAACGGCCCTGACCCTGATTATCGACCGGCGCATCGGTAATGATTTCCACACCGGAACCTGAGTGTACAGCGCGCACCCTCAAGTCGCCCAAGTAATCGCACTTAATTTTAATACTCATAAATTAAATCTATGAATAAGAAACGTTAGGTCGAGGACAACCCACGGATTACCCGGATCAGACTTTACGCTTAAGCGTCGCCGTCTTTACCAATCGCATCCACGGGACAACCTTCTAAAGCTTCCATGCACTTATCAATGCCTTCTTGGGTTTCGGGCTGTTTAAAAACGTAAGAGTAGCCACCGTCGTCTTGACGGGCAAAAAAGTCTGGGGCGGTTTCGCGACAGAGATCACAATCAATGCATTGCGAATCTACATAGAATTTTCCTGCAACACTCTCAGGACGTTTATCATTTTTATCAGCCATGATTCTTGGAAAAGTGAACAGTGGAGGGAGTCTGTCAAGATTCCGTGATTAATTATCGCCCTTAGGATTAAATTCCTAGAATGTGCGTTGACCCTTTTACCGTAATAAAGGTATTTATAATCATTCACTCCGATGCCCGAAAACAGCGATAAATCCGACCCGAGCAGATACGCCTCGCGCGGGGTCTCGGCCTCCAAGTCAGATGTGCATGCGGCGGTGGATAAGCTCGATCGAGGTCTTTTCCCGGGGGCCTTCTGCAAAATCACCCCCGATTATTTAACCGGTGACCCATCGCGCTGTGTGGTCACTCATTCTGACGGATCAGGCACCAAGGTCATCCTCGCCTATCTCTGGTGGAAAGAAACTGGCGACGCTAAAGTTTTTCGAGGCATCGCCCAAGATAGTATCATCATGAATATCGACGACCTACTTTGTGTCGGTGCGACGAAAAAAATAATTCTTTCTTCAACGTTAAATCGTAATGCCAAAAGAATTCCCGGAGAAATTATTGCGGAGCTCATTCACGGAACAGAGGAAATTTTATCTCAACTGCGAGATCACGGATTAGAAATTTATTCAGGCGGCGGCGAAACGGCCGACATGGGTGACTCCACTCCCACCATCACAGTCGACTCCACGGCGACCTCACTCTTCAAAAGAGATGAAGTCATCAATGCACATAATATCACGCCGGGCCTTGCGATTATCGGTATCGCTTCGAGTGGAAAAGCTTCGTACGAAAAAAATTCCAACAGCGGAATTGGTTCCAATGGATTAACGAGCGCGCGTCACGAATTACTTTCCCACGATTATGCAGAAAAATATCCGGAGACTTTTGATCACGCGATAGATCAATCTTTAGTGTACTGTGGACCGCATAAATTAAATTCTCCTCTTCCCAATTCTTCCATGACGGTAGGCGAAGCGCTTCTTTCACCGACGCGCACCTATACGCCACTCGTCATTCAACTCATCAAAGAATTAGGGCCCCACGAAATTAAGGGATTGATACATTGTTCAGGCGGGGCGCTGGCTAAATGCCTCCGATTCGGCCAATCCGTACATTATATTAAAGATAACTTATTCACAGCCCCCCCGATTTTTAGTGAGATTGCGAAGGTCAGCCGGACGTCCCAGCGCGAGCTTCACCAGGTCTACAACATGGGTCAGCGACTGGAAGTTTATGTTAAGCCCGATCGGGTGGCCGCTGTTTTAGCCATCGCCCAAGGACTTAATTTAGAGGCGAAAGTTATCGGTCGAACCGAGGTTTCGACCCAATTAAATAAGGCAAATCACGTAAGTATCTTTAAAAACGGGGAACACCTACAATACACCTAAAAACCCTTTTGGGGAGGGTTAAAGTGCCAGGTGGTCGGGCGAGTGGGATTCGAACCCACGACCCTCTGCTCCCAAAGCAGATGCGCTAGCCAGACTGCGCTACCGCCCGAAACCTGAACCTTGAAAGACATTTTGTGTTGCCGTTCCTGTCAATCCGCTAATCTCAGTTCGTTCTAACCCGCATAAAATCTATCAACCAACATGGAAAACGACAGCATCTCCTCCTCCTCATCTGAATCAAAGCTTCCCCTTATCGTGGGAATCGTAGGCTTCGCCCTTGGCGCTGCCGGTCTCGTTCTCGCCCTCAAGGCAAAGAGCGCTGCCGACAAAGCAAGCGAGTTATCTACTAGCACCTCATCAAGCGTCGCAGAATTGAGCGGTCAAATCCAAGGCAAAGCAAACACCACCGACGTTGCAGCTTTAAGCGGCGATCTCGCCCAATTTAAGGCCGACACCAAAACCAGTTTCGAAACTCTCCAAGCTTCCGTCGACAAAATCGGTAGCGCCAAAGCTAAAGCTACTACCACCGGTGGTAAAGCTGTAGCGGGTAACGGCGAGTACATCATCGCTAAAGGTGACCTCCTCGGTACAATCGCGAAGAAATTAGGAACCTCTGTTAAAGCTCTTCAAGATTTGAATCCTGGAATTAATCCAAACAACTTGAAGGTCGGTTCAAAAATCAAGACCAAGTAATTAACGATGTCGGTGCCCGCCCGCTGGCTCGTCCGGCACGAAGCACTACACGTTGACTGCAAAGTCTTCCAGGTTTTTAAAGAACACTGTCATCACCCTCTCGATAACCGGGAGGGTGATTTCTTTGTTATCCATTCTCACGATTGGGTTTTAGGTTTACCGATTACCACCGATGGAAAAATTGTGATGGTGAAACAATATCGTTTCGGCCTACGGGATCTGTCGATCGAACCCCCTGGCGGACTCCTCGAACCCAGCGAAGACCCGCTCGTTGCGGCAACACGAGAAGTCGAGGAAGAGACTGGTTTTAAAGGCGGAAAGGCTTCTTTACTCGGCTCATGCTCACCCAATCCCGCCATACAAAAAAACCAGTGTCACTTTGTTTTAATCGAAGGCGTAAAAATCGAGTCCGCACAAAATCTCGACGAACATGAAGAGATTGAAGTTATACTGCTCAATCCAACTGAAGCCCTTCACTTAGCAAAAAATAATCCGCGTGTACACTCGCTCGCTCTTCTCGCACTCTACCACCTACGGGACGCTCGCCCCCATTTATTTTCATGACCACTCCTCGCCGAATTAAAATCAAAAACAGACCCAGCCCCGACAACGTTCTCGTCGTTGGGTCAGTCGCTTACGATAGCATCACCACGCCCCCCTCCTTTGGAGAAAAAATATTAGGGGGAAGTGCATCCTATGCCTGCCTTGCCGCCAGCTACTTCACCACGCCGCATATTGTGGGTGTCGTCGGACACGACTTCCGTGAGCGCGATCGAAAAAAACTAGCAAAGCGCGGGATTGATTTATCCGGACTACGCACCGATGAAACCGGACGAACCTTTTTTTGGAGAGGTCGCTATCACGAAAACTTTAATCGCCGCGACACCGAAGACTTGCAGTTAAATGTTTTTGAACGTTTTTGTCCTCAACTCACCGAAGAACAAAAATTAACTCCTTACGTTATGCTCGGGAATATTCGTCCCGATTTGCAATTGGCGGTCTTGGATCAACTGGAGTCTCCAAAATTTGTTTTAGCAGATACGATTGATATTTGGATCGAAACCAAACGTGAACTTTTATCCCAAGTCATGCGTCGCGCAGACTTAGTGGTCATTAACGATACCGAGTCGGCCAAATTGACTGGCGAAACGAATGTCATTTTAGCGGGACGTCACCTCCGGACCCATAGCTGCCGGACGGTGATTATCAAAAAAGGTGAGCACGGGGCGGTCCTCTTCCATGAAGACGGCCTATTTACCCTCCCCGCCTACCCCGTTACCGAGTTAAGAGACCCTACCGGGGCCGGAGATAGCTTTGCTGGGGCGCTTCTAGGATACATTGCCGCCACAGGCATGTCCGACTTCGCCACCCTTAAACAAGGGATGATTTACGCCACCGCCGTCGCCAGCCTCACGGTGGAAGATTTCTCGACTGACCGATTAGCCAAAGCTGGCTGTGCCGAGATTAAAGCCCGTCGTAAAGAAATCCTTAAGATGACGAAGTCTTAGCGTCGACGCCCTAGGGCGCGCCAAAGAAAGAAAAGGAGTGCGAGGGTAAATAGTAGATCTCCGACGACCAGCGGCCAAAGCATGGGGCGTTCAGATTTAACTAATACGACACAAGCCCCGAGCATGAAGAAAATGGCGGCGACAATCCAAGGCACCAAACGTCTAAGTTTTTCTTTAGATTCGTGTTCGTTCATAAGGTGGTGCGACGATAAAATTCAGCGAGACCGATAAGCGTGAGGTGGGGTTCGTGTTGAACACGACTCTGCCAACTTTTGGGTAAATAAATAGCGGCGCCCCCCGTGACGATTACCTTTGGTTCGGGAGAGCCGGACTTGGTCATTTCTAAAACAACCCCGTCCAACAACGCACCAATCATGCCAGCAAAACCAAGTGCGCAGCCTGACCTCATCGCTTCCACCGTAGTCTTTCCAATCGTCGGTCCACCTAAAAGATTTTGGGCATCGAGCTGTGGCAAAAGTGCCGTACGTTCGTGAAGATATTTGGTCATCACTCCGAGGCCAGGGGCAATGATTCCACCGGCGTAACCTTTTGTATTTAAAATATCAACAGTGGTCGCCGTACCCATTCCAATAATCACCGCGGGTGCGCCACAAATAACTTGTGCGCCGATACAATCCGCTAAGCGATCCTGACCAACCTCGGCGGGATTAGGATAATCAAAACCTAAACCGACAAGATTATCGAACTGGAGTTGTACGAAAGGGCGGCCGGTATTTTTTAAAAAATCTTTTAGCTTGTTAGATACCAGCGGCACCACACTCGCCAAGGCGATGGCCTGTGGCTGATGTTCGGAAATTAATTTTTCTATATCGCTAGGAGTTAGCTGAGGAGTCGAAAACTCCCCATGCTTCAGCACCGTGCGCTGTTTAACCAAGCCCCAATGGGTGTGGGTATTTCCGATATCGAGACAAAGTGTAGCCACCAATAAAGTTTGGGTTAATTTATTTTTAAGCGCAAGTGTGGTTCACGTTAGGAGCGTAAAGTCACCTCGCCTGATGATATTAAGACGATTTTGCCGTCGCTCGTTTTAATTCTCAATGAGCCAACCTCATAAATCCCTTCAACCCTTCCAGTGACCGGCTCACCGCGCAATTGTATGGTGACGACTTTGCCCGTCAAAA
>JBBAUU010000011.1:0-18370 GCA_040398065.1 Opitutales bacterium
CTTCGAACTCTTGCACGTTATTCGTAATTAAATCATCCAGCCCAATGGATTTTAACAAACTTCCAGCCAGGCGGCTCGCAAAGCTCCGGCCCATTCGCGTGACAATCGGCACGCCCGCCCATAGTGTATCAATCGCTGAGGTATGTGCATTATACGGGAACGTATCTAAGAATAAGCCCGAGAGTGAGATGCGAGCCAAGTGATTATCTACCCCTCGAACTCGATCGGCAAAAATAATCCGTTCCGGGTCAATGCCTCTGAGTTCAGCCTCTTTCTTCAAATTGGTTATCGCTAAGGGTTCATACGGCGCACTCACCCACAAACAAGAGCCAGGCACCCTCTTAAGAATGCGCATCCACGAGTCGAAAGTCTCGGGCGTAATTTTAAAACACTGATTAAATGAGCAGAAAATAAAACCTTCGGGAGGTAATTTTACCTCCGCACGCGTGTATTTTATTTTAGATAAATCGTGGGAAGTATCGAAAGGCATCATACACGGCAAGTGAACTACTTTTTCGGTATAATGAACACGCGACTCCAGAGGTATCACGACCGGATCACCGATAATATAATCGTGATATTTTGTACCGAGAGTTCCCGTATAACCTAAAAAGTTAATTTGAATAGGCGCCGCGCGATTAAGGAAAATGGCTGGGCGGGCTTCGTTAGTGATTCCGGATAAATCAAAGGCGATATCGATATTCAGATCACGAGCCATTTGAGCCGCATCAATATCATTCTTGTCATTAATATTAATGAAATGATCGAAAGATTTCTCGATTCTCTCGCGCAATGCTGGGCTCGCGTCATTCTTCCCAAAAGCGAAGGCATAAACTTCGAACTTATCCCGTGAATGTAAATTGAATAACTGTAAGGCCAAGTGGGTGACCGCATGCTCTCGAAAATCGGATGAGAAATAAGCTATCTTGATCTTGTCATTTTTCTTCCGTGTGGCTGACAATTCTTTGTCGTGAATCACGACCCCTGAGGCTTGTACGAAATTTTCTGCGACCATCTTGGCCAGCTCGGGGGAATCCGTAATGCGTTGCATGTGCCACGGATCCTCCATCGAGTTTAAAAACCTTGGCTTATTTAATCTGTTTATAAAGTTATCGTAGTCTGCTTGGTAGTTTGTCCAATCCGCTAAGCGCTGTTTAAAGAACTGCATTAAACCCACGGGCTGAGAATCGGGAGGTAATTTCTGAAATTGTGCGAGTGCTGAAACGATATCACCCGATGCATAATGAGCATCCGCGGAGTTAATTCTGGCGATAATTAAGTTGGGGTCTAACTCCAAAGCCTTACCAAAACTTTGCTGCCCTTCTGGGTAGTGCACCGCCTTAACTAAACAAACACCTAAGCCATTGTACGCCTCGGCGTAATCTGGTTTTAAATTGATGGCATTTTTAAAACTTTCAACGGCCGCATTAAGGTCACGAATATTGAAATAATTCATACCGAGCACGTAATAAGCCCGTGCATCATAGGCGTTTATCCGTATGGCGTTAAAACACGCTTCGATTGCTTTTCGGTAATCGCCACGACCTTGTAAAATTTCCGCGGAAGCTAGGTGGGCCTGAAAACTATCCAAGCCGAGTCTTTTTACAATTTCGTAGGACTCTAGGGCTTGTTCTTTTTGATTTAATTTAAGTAAGACATTTCCCCGATTAACATAGGCGGCGGTAAAATAAGGGTTAATTTTAATGATCGCATCATAATAACTCAGGGCCGAATTCAAATCACCCAACATGTCATAGGAGTTTCCACAATTCAAATACGCCTCGAGCCAGGCCGGATTAAATGCGATGGTTTTTTTATAGTACTCGATCGATTTTTCATACTGACCGAGCTTCTGAAAAACATTTCCTAAATTATAACAAGCATCTGGCGAATTGGGATTTAGAGAAATTGCCCTTTCGAAAAACTCTACAGAAAGTTCAGGCTTACCTAAATCATTGAGGGCAGTACCCAAGTTACAAAAATAATTAGAATTTAATGGATTAGCCTCGGTAGCTTTCTTGAAATAGTCCGCCGCTTGTGCAAAATCTTTGTCTTGCGCATAAAGTATTCCTAAATTCTGAAGGGACTCTGCATGTTGCGGATACGAGTTAAGCAGTTTTCTGTAAGACTCCTTCGCATTTTCCAACTGGCCGGCACGATGAAAATTCAGCGCGTCCGCAAATTGGTTTTGAATATCGTGGGTTTGTGCGTCCATTTAGTTCCTAGCTTTTATAGGGAAAAGTAAATACCGATAACCTGTAAACATAAATTGGCGTAAACAGCGGCGATGACATCGTCTAGAATAATACCCACCCCTCCGGGAACTTTTTCGATCCAGCGAATTCCCAGTGGCTTAACGATATCAAAAAATCGAAATAAACCAAAGCCTAGCAAGACGGTCACGAATCCCGACTGACTGCCTAAATGCAAATGAGGGTTGAATAAAAACACCAAAGGCATCGCCACCATTTCATCTAAAATAATTTCCGAGGGATCTTTTTTCTTAAGTAACGTCGCCGCCACGCCACAAATAAAAATTGCCGCAAGAATAACCAACCCATTGAAAAAGATTTCGTGAATCCAGCCGCGCGGCGTTGCTAATTTTTGCACCACTAACGCCCACCAAACTAAACCCACCGCTGAACCCCACGTTCCTGGCGCTTTTAATTTTCCCAACGGTCCGAGCGTGGCAAGGGAGACGATCATTCAGATAGGCCTGGTAAGTGCCGGCGGTGCCGAATGAAATAACTCGCTCCCGAAATTACGGTGAGGGCAACCGAGAGCCAAAACAGACTCATGATAATCACTTCCCAGCGCTGATGCCAAAGCGCGGATAATTTCCAGTGTGTCTCGTAGGCACGGAGTCCAATCAAATGACCAATCGCAATAATTTGGAGAAAAGTTTTAATTTTTCCCAAGCGCTCAGCTTCCAAAACTTGTCCACGTGCCGCCGCCACCAAACGCAATCCGGTGATCAAAAACTCGCGCATCAATATCAAGACTACACCAAAGGCAGCAAAGAGAGCCGCGGAGTTATTTTGTAGTTTTTCAATACCTTGATCATCCCATTGCTTCACCGGCAAACAATCGGTGGCCATTAAGGCTACCAATAGTCCGATAATAAAAATCTTGTCGACAAGGGCGTCCATCAATCGACCAAAGTCAGAAACGGCTCCCAGTTTACGGGCAATCCAGCCGTCAAAGATGTCCGTCAAAGCTGCGACAATGAAGAGAGCCAAGGCGGCACTAGCCCAGACCCCCGCCCAATGTGTCCAAATAGCTATTAAAAACACCGCGGGTAACCGTACGGCGGTCAAAATATTGGGGATTTGGCGAAGAAACTGCATGCAGGCTTGCGGTGATAATGTTCTCAGATGAAACTAACCCGCAACAGGAAAACAATGGCCAGCAAACTTAGAATCGCCGTATACCCCGGCACCTTTGACCCCATCACACTTGGGCACCTCGACGTTCTCAAACGCGGCTCCAGACTCTTTGATCGCGTCATTTTAGCGGTCGCCCCCAGCGACTCCAAAAACCCTTGGTTTTCCCTCGAAGAAAGATTGGAAATGGCACGCGAAGCCACGAAATCGATGAGTAAAATTAAGGTGGCCGTGCTGGATGGTCTTACCGTCGAATTCGCCGAAAAACACTCGGCCATTGCGATTATACGCGGACTTCGAAAATTCAGCGATTTTGAATTTGAATTCGATCTCGCTCACGCCAACCGCCTCATGGCACCCAAAATCGAGACGGTCATTTTAATGCCCAGTCAGGACCAATTCATCACTTCATCGTCCTTCGTTAAAGACATCGCACGGCATAAATTGTCCCAAGCCGCCGCCTTCGTCCCTCCGTGCGTGCTCTCCAGACTCAAAAAACGCATAAAATAAGCCGAAAAGAGCCTTCCTACGCTGTTGACCGTGGGGAATTGTTTCGTTTGCTCTACCCTTCCTTCGGTCCAACACGGACCCGCGGTCAATCTATCGCTCTACACATCATCCATCCATGGACATTAAAATTAAAAATACCAACCCTACGCGCCGCAATGTCACCGTGACTATCCCTGCCGCCGACGTCGCCTCTACGGAAAAAGAAGTGATCAAAGGTTTCGTCCGCGAAGCTGCCCTTCCCGGCTTCCGCCCAGGCAAAGCACCCGAAGCCGTCGTCCGTCAAAAATACGGCAAAAATATCGATGAAGAAGTGAATCAACAACTGGTCTCCAAGGGCTACGAACGCATCCGTGAAGAAAAATCTTTCACCGTGTACACCTTGGCCGACGTTAAAAAAGGCGAAATCGCCAAGGGTAAAGATTTTATCATCGAATACGAAGTCGACGTACTTCCTGAATTCAAAACCCCTGATTGGAAAAAAATCAAGGTCGCCAAAGAAGAAGTCAAAGTCACCGATGCAGACATCGATGAGGGTATCCAAAAAATCTTACAACAGCGCGCACGTTTCGAAAAAACTGAAGCCGCCGCAAACAAAGGTGACTACGTTCGCTTAAGCTACACGGGCACCATCGACGGTAAAGATGTTAAAGAATTGGACGCTGAAGCGGGCCCATTCGCTGGAGCAGAATCCACCTGGGAAGAAGCCGGAGCCGATAATGAAATCGTCTCGATTCCTGCGATTTCAAAGGCGATTGTTGGCCTCAAAGCTAACGACACGGCGAAGGCTGACTGGTCCGTACCTGCCGATCACGCTCGTGAATCTCTGCGTGGTAAAAAAATAAATTACAGCATCACCATTTCGGAAATTCGCACCAAACAACTCCCTTCGTTAAATGAAGAGTTCTTCAAATCCATCGGAGTAAAAGACGAAGCCGAACTGCGTTCGGAATTAAGAAAAGGCATCGAAGGAACGAAAGCTCAACAGGCTGAAACCGCGCGCCGTGAAAAAGCAGTGGAAACTTTAGTGGCCGGTTTAGAACTTCCTTTACCACAGTCCGCGGTCGATTCTGTGGCTCGAGATTTATTCATCCAGTACGCCCAAATGAGAATGCGTTCCGGCATGCAACCTGGCGAACTCGAAACCAAGCGCGATGAAATCATTGAAGAAGCACGCAAGGCGGCGGAAGTCCGCGTCCGCGCTCAAGTCGTCCTCTCGCGCATTGCCGAAGAAGAAAAAATTGACCTCACCCAAGAGGAGTTCAGCCAAGCGATTATCAATATCGCCTACTCTGAGAAAACCCCTCCGGAAAAACTCGTTAAAGACCGCAAACGCCTCGCGATTATCCGTCGCGATGCCATGCTCAATAAGGCCTTGGATCTCATTTTAGGCGAAGAAAAGCCTGAATTGGTTGAGAAATCCTAAGACCGGGGTTAATATAACACTTACTCCTATGTCCTACATTATTCCAAACGTTGTTGAACGAGATGCACGCGGTGAAAGAGCGTGGGATATTTACAGTCGCCTCCTCAAGGACCGCATCATTTTCCTCGGTGCGCCTATTTATGATGACGTCGCCAACGCCGTCATCGCTCAATTATTATTCTTACAAATGGAAGATCCTAAAAAAGATATTTCCATTTATATTAATTCTCCCGGCGGATCCATCACCGCGGGTATGGCGATCTATGATACCATGAATTTCTTGAGCTGCGAAATTAATACCTATTGCATCGGACTTTCCGCCAGCATGGCCACCGTCCTTCTCGCTGCAGGCACTAAAGGTAAACGTCACGCTCTCCCTAACTGTCGCGTCATGATTCACCAACCCAGCGGTGGTGCGACCGGACAGACTTCCGACATCTCTATCGCAGCCAAAGAAATTCTTCGCTGGCGCGACACTTTAAATCATGTGCTCGCTAAACACAGCGGAAAAACTGCCGAAGAATTACAGCGCGACTCCGACCGTGATTACTACATGACTGCTGAACAAGCTAAGGCTTACGGTTTAGTCGATCACGTCGTTTTACCTAAACAAAATAAGGCCTAATCACGATGTCAGGTTCTCAAGCAGACACCTGTTCATTCTGCGGCAAACCAGCTAGCCAAGTAGGCAAACTGATTGCTGGCCCCAACGGCGTAGGCATTTGCGACAAGTGCGTCAGCACCTGCGGTCATTTAATTGAACGCGAAAAATCGCGCGACGCCAAGGGCTCGGCTACCGGACCGGCACTTCAAGGCACTGCACCAAAAACACCTTTGGCTCCAGTAAAATTAATCACCCCTTCTGAGTTAAGAGCCGAGCTGGATGCACACGTTATCGGACAAGACCACGCCAAAAAAGTTTTGTCCGTTGCCGTCAACAATCACTACAAGCGTCTCAATGATCGCCTCGCCCAAGCTCGCGGAGACAAAAAGGGTGAACTCAGTGAAGTTGAACTAGATAAGAGCAATATACTTTTAATTGGTCCGACAGGCACCGGAAAAACTTTGTTGGCTAAAACTTTGGCTAAGATGCTCGATGTTCCCTTTGCGATTGCTGATGCCACCACGCTCACCGAAGCAGGTTATGTCGGCGACGATGTTGAGACCGTCATTTTACGCCTCCTGCAGGCGGCGGACATGGATGTCGAGAAGGCACAGCGCGGTATTGTTTTTATTGATGAAATCGACAAAATCGGACGTAAGTCTGATTCCGCTTCCATCACTCGCGATGTTTCAGGCGAAGGCGTCCAACAAGCGCTTTTAAAATTATTAGAGGGTACGATTTGTAATGTTCCACCTGCCGGCGGCAGAAAACATCCCGAGCAACAATGTATCCGCGTCGATACTAGTGATATTTTATTTATCGCCGGTGGTGCGTTTGTAGGGCTCGACCGCCTCATTGCCAAACGAGCCGGAACTAAATCATTAGGATTTATTCATGGCGGAAATATTCCCCCAAAACTTTCCGCCGAAGAAGTGCTTGCAGGATTACAACCCGAAGACCTTTTCTCTTTCGGAATGATTCCCGAGTTCGTCGGTCGTCTACCTGTGATTTCTGTTTTAGAACCATTAAGCCGAGATGCTTTAGTAAGAATTTTAACTGAGCCCAAAAATGCGGCGACGAAACAGTATCAAAAATTATTTGCGATGTCGGGCGTCCATCTCGAGTTTACCCCCGCTGCTTTAGAGGCTTTAGCGGATCGAGCTTTAGAACTTGGCACCGGTGCACGCGGCTTACGTTCCGTACTCGAAGGAATACTGCTCGAAACAATGTATCACTTACCTGAAACCGTGGCTGGATCCAAATTTATCGTCACACCCGAAGCGGTGCGTGGAACCAAACCCATTGCGGTCACCCCACCCACGAAAGCCAATAAAAAGAGTGCTTAAATGATTGTTTATCCTGCTATTGATATTCGTAACGGCCGATGCGTTCGACTCAACCAAGGTCGTGACGATGCGCAAACATCTTACTACGAAAATCCCGTTGAGCCCGCAGAACAATTTACTCGAGCGGGGGCGGAGTGGATTCACGTGGTCGACCTCGACGGCGCCTTTGGCGGAGCTCCCCGTAATTTAAATATCTTACAAAAAATTTCCTCACTCGGCCCGAAAGTTCAGTTTGGAGGAGGCATGCGCGATGCCAAGTTGGTGGATGCCGCACTCGCGGCTGGAGCGTCACGCGTTGTCATTGGAACTCGCGCGGCGACCGATTCTGAATTTCTGCAAGAGATTGCCAAATCACACGGGAAAAAATTAGCGATTGGGATTGATGCTAAAGATGGACTCGTGGCGGTTAAAGGCTGGACGGATGTCACCCAATTAAATGCCACCGATTTTGCAGTGACCGTTAGTCAGTTGGGAATTTCAACCGTGATCTATACCGATATCGCAACCGATGGTATGCTCACGGGTCCCAACTGGAAATCACTCGAAGCTTTACTCAAACGCTGTACCTGTGGCGTGATCGCATCGGGCGGCGTAGCCAGCGCGGCGGACGTTGCTAAACTCGCACAGCTTTCTAAAGCCTATCCTAATTTAGTTGGAGTCATTGTAGGAAAGGCACTTTACGAGGGGCGGACGAATGTAGCTGAGTTGCTAGAAGCCAGTCGTACGTAAAAACCCCAATAAATATAGCTCAACAAGGGCACGCGGGGCAGAGTTGTCACATTCCTTGGCTTGCCAATTCTATGCCAATTTAACAGGCTAGTAGTCTATGACTATCGCACGTCACCTCTTTGCCTTTCTAATTTTTACCGCTTCAATTTTCAGTGCTCACGCTGCTAATTTAACAGCCGCGCAAATCATCGAAAAAGCACGTGCCGCGGCGGCCAAAGAACCTAAGTTCCTGGAACGCATCCAAGGCTTACATTTTGAAATCAAATTCGTTAATGCGGAAAATAAGCCGGTAAGCTTCTCCATCATTCAACTCGTTGGCCCTAAATCTCGTCGCGAGCTTTCCTATAACGAAAATTACACGGTAGAGGTTGTAACCGCCTGTAATGGTCTCGAAGCATGGAAATCCACCCGTGAAATCGGCGGCCAAAAGAGAGTTCAAAACCTCATCATTCCGTTCGATCAAGTCTCCATCCTGCGGGACATGACGATTAATGACTTGGCTTTTTACAGTGCACCAGCCGAAGGCACGGGCTCGGTCAGTTACCTGGGTACGAACGAAATCAACGGCAAAAAAGTACACTCAGTGGAGTACAAATTTAATTCTGGCTTCAAAATAATTCGTCACTTCGGCGTGAACAATTTCGAATTAGTAGCCTACGATCAAAAAAGCGCTAAGGGAGAAATCTATCGCCAACAAGTCGAAGAAACCGAGTGGATTGAAGGGGTTTGCTTTGTGAAACGTGAAACTATTTTGCTTAACGGTAAAAAAATGTCTGAAGCCATTTACGAAAAAACCTTAATAAATCCAGAGGTCGGTGAGAGTTCCTTCGCTTTCCCTATAAAATAATGGCATTTCTCCGGGCTAACGAAAAAGACTTTGAAAAAAAGCTGCGTGCTTTTGTTGGCACGGGCGAAGCCTCGGCTGATGTTTCCAAAACCGTCACCGCGATTATTGATGACGTCAAAGCCCGCGGGGACATCGCCGTACTTTATCACACCGCAAGACTCGACCACGCCAAATTAAATATCCGACAAATCCGTGTTCCTGAAGAGCATTTAAAAAGAGCCGTCGATTCACTAAGCCCCGAGAAAAAGAAAAGTTTTACCGAAGCCGCCAAGTGTATCGAAGCATTCCATAAGCGCACCCTGCCCAAAAACTGGAAAGCAAAAAATCCTCACGGAGCAACCGTGGGTGAAAGATACCACGCGATTCATCGCTGTGGCCTGTACATTCCAGGCGGCCAAGTGCCTCTCGTTTCGACAGTACTGATGACGGCCATCCCTGCTAAAGTAGCCGGCGTGCCTGAAATCTGCGCATGCACTCCGCCCAGCGCCGACGGTAAAATAAATTCGGATATCCTAGCAGCACTCTACCTTTGCGGCGTCAAAGAAGTTTTCGCCATCGGCGGAGCTCAAGCCATCGCTGCCATGGCTCTCGGCACCGACGCCGTGAAGCCGGTCGATAAAATCTTCGGGCCAGGAAATGCCTACGTCACCGAAGCTAAACGCCAACTTTTTGGACGCGTAGGAATTGATCTCTTACCTGGTCCCAGCGAAGTCATGATTATCGCCGATCGTACCGCTAAACCCGCTTGGGTCGGGGCCGATTTATGCGCTCAGGCCGAACACGGCAGCGGAAAAGAAAAACTTTATTTGGTCTGCGATAACGAAGAACTGGCTCAACGTTGCCTCTCCGAAGCCCGCACCCAATCGAGCACCCTTCAGCACGGCGAAAAAATACGCAAGGCGCTCGATCTCATGACCTGCGTTGTCTTGGTATCAAAAATTGAGGAATCAGCACGCGTCGCCAATCTCGTCGCCCCTGAACACCTTGAACTCATGGTCGCTGCA
Organism: Opitutales bacterium; assembly: GCA_040398065.1. Taxonomy (GTDB): domain Bacteria; phylum Verrucomicrobiota; class Verrucomicrobiia; order Opitutales; family UBA953; genus UBA953. The sequence goes on from JBBAUU010000011.1 coordinate 9,847, forward strand.
GGAAAAATTAATAAACTTTCCGAATCAATTACCACCGCTGGTGCCATTCTCATCGGCCACCACACTCCCACCGTCTTAGGTGATTTTACTGCCGGACCAAGCCACACACTACCGACTGGCGGAACCGGAAGATTTTTCAGCGGACTCCGCGTGCCCGATTTTCTTCGCCGTACTAGCCTTGTTCGCTACGACGAAGCCTCGCTCAAAAAAGCGGCGGGCGTCGTTGATGCATTCGCTAAGATGGAAAGCTTAGACGCGCACGGAAAGTCACTGAAGGCTCGTTTAGGCTAACCTTTGAGTTTAGCCAAAACTTGTGCGTGCAGGAGCGGAGCGGCGGCAATGACATTGCCACTCTTCACCGCATCACCGCCCTGCCAATCGGTTACCTTAACCCCTGCACCTTTTAAAATCGGAAGCACGGGAATGAGATCCCAAGGATTTAAAATGGGGTCAGCCATCACATGGGCACGACCGCTCGCGACGAGCATATAACCGTATCCATCGCCCCAAGTGCGCGTATGGGTGACTGCGCTCGCTAATGAATTCCACTGAGCTTGGGGTTGGTATTTTCTGATATTATCAAAATCTGATCCGACAACGACAGCGTCTTTCAAGGGGACCTCTTTAGCTCGTACGATGTGACCGTTAAGTTGAGTGAAAACACCATTACCCATCATTCGTTCATTGAGAACGGGCTGATCGATTAAACCGAGCAGAGGCTGCCCCTGAAATTTTAGGCCGATTAAAATCGTGTAAAGAGGAACACGGGAGAGAAAAGATTTAGTGCCGTCGATGGGATCGAGCACCCAACAAAATTCTGCGTCCACATTTTCAGGACCGAACTCTTCACCTAAAATTCCGTGATTAGGATAAGCTTTTTTGATCAGCGTACGCATCACCGCCTCGGCCTCACGATCCGCTACTGTCACGGGTGTTCCGTCAGCTTTGATTTCAATCGAGGTGTCCTCTTGCGCATGTGCTTTTAAAATACCCGGACGGGCTGCGTCGGCCAAAACCTCGGCAAACTTCAGCAGCTCTACTTGATGGGCCTCGGTTAGCATGTAAACAATGGGTAAGGCGAAGAGGTCGACTCTCCAAGCGAAAACCATAAAAGATTATTCATCATGTGCGTTTGACCCATAGAAATCGTGCTTCAAGGTAAGGTGTGGACCCAAAAACCGACAGACTCATCGCAGCGAGCATTCGACCCAATCGTCGCCCAGTGATGCACCAAAGTTGGGATGATTTGATTTTTTTACATTGGGCGTGCGATCCGCAAGAAGTTCAATCACGTCTGCCTAAAGGGCTCTTGGTGGATACTTTCGAATCACAAGCGCACATCAGTATTGTGGGATTTAAAATGAACAACGTTCGTCCATTTAATCTACCTGCCCTTCCCTGGTTGTCGTTTTTTAACGAACTCAATGTTCGAGTCTACGTCGTCGACCAGCAAGGCGTACCCGGAGTTTATTTTTTCTCGCTAGATTGTGACTGTTGGCCGGCAGTCGCTATTGCCCGAAAGTTTTTTAGTTTAAATTATGTTTCAGCTAAAATGAATTTTAAGACTGATAAAAATAAATATCAACTCACCGCCCAAAGAAAAGAAAGTGAACGGATTGCTCAGTACAACTGGCAGACTAAAGATCATGTTCAAAAAGCAATTCCCGGAACGTTGGCTTTTCATTTAACTGAGCGGTACAACTTCTTTACCGAGAAAAACGGTCAACTTTTACGGGGGCAAGTTCATCACGAACCTTACGAATTAATCGATACGCATTGCACAGAATACAGCGAAGCGCCTATCACTTGGAATCATTTTTCTAGTCCACAACGTCCGCCCGATTTAGTCCATGCTTGCCGAGGGGTTAAAATCCAAGCCTTCTCATTAGTGAAAACACATGCGTAAGAAACTTACAGCTTATCGCCATGCCGTCTGGGACTGGAATGGTACGTTGCTCGATGATACCTGGCTTTGTTGTGAGGCACTTAATCAATTGTTATCCGCAGAAAAGCGGCCTCGGTTAGAAACCGAACGATACCGACAAATTTTTGAATTTCCCGCCATCAAGGTCTACGAGAAATTAGGGTTTCCGATTGCCGACGGAAATTTTGAAGCGCTTTCCGCACGCTTCATGGATGCCTACGAAAACCAGAAGTCGAAGTGCGTGCTACACTCTCAAGCGATGGAGGTCCTGAGCCGACTTTCCGGTCATGGTTTATCTCACTCAATCCTTTCGGCGTACGAACATCGACTCTTAGAGCAGACCCTGACCGATCACGATGTTGCCCATCATTTTGTTAAAATCAGTGGCAGTGGTGACATCTATGCGGGTAGCAAAGAAAGTAGAGCTCGGGCTCACCTCAATGACCTCGATCACCACCCCGATGAAGTTGTTTATCTTGGTGATACAGCCCATGACCTCGATGCCGCCAAGGCAATGGGGGCAGATTGCATCTTAATTGCTCATGGCTACCAGCATCGCGACAACCTTGAGGGCCTGGGGGCAAGAGTGGTCGATAGTTTTGAAGAATTGTTGAAAGAAATCTGATAAGAGACCCTAAAAATTAAGGTCGGAAAACGATTCTGGTGACCGCGTTTTTATTGCCCTTAGCACAGGCTTGGTGCTAGTTTAATTATACCCCTAGTCATCATGAGCGATTCCTTTCCCCAGTTACTCAATTATCTCATCATCTTAGTAGTCGTCGCGATTACTTATTTTATTTTTAGAAAAAAAACGTCTTCTTCCGGACTTAGCGAAGAAATGGCGGATGTACAAAATGCGGCGGCCGAAGGATTCGGTGCATCCGAACAAATTTTTCCTCCGTCCAAAGAGTTTGTCGCTAAAGCACGTGTCAAAGGCATGGATGGATATAAAAAACTTTATAAAGAATCGATTGATAATCCTGAAAAGTTCTGGGCTGATGAAGCGAAAGAGCTCACTTGGTTTGAGCCTTGGACCAAAGTTCTCGACGAATCCAAAAAACCTTTCTTCAAATGGTTCGTAAACGGAAAAACCAATATCTCTTATAATTGCATCGACGCTCAAATTAACAAGGGGCTCGGAGATAAAGTAGCGATTGTTTTTGAGGGTGAGCCCACGCAGAACGGGACTGCGACAGAAATCCGCCGTATCACTTACAAAGAATTACTCGTCGAGGTCAGTCGCTTCGCCAATGTCCTCAAAGAACTCGGACTTAAAAAAGGTGACACCGTCGCAATCTACATGCCGATGGTGCCCGAACTCGCTATTGCCGTCCTCGCTTGCGCACGCATTGGCGTTGTTCACTCCGTAGTCTTTGGTGGGTTTTCAGCTGAATCGATTCGCGATCGCGTCAACGATGCTAAATCCAAAGCCGTCATTACGATGGACGGTGGTTATCGCCGTGGAAAATTCTTAGCCTTAAAACAAACGGTCGATGAAGCCGTACAAGACTGTCCAAGCTGCGAGCGTGTTTTAGTTTTACAACGTCACCCCGGAAAACCCGACGCCGCTTGTGTCATGAAAGCGGGACGCGATGTTTGGTATCACGACGTAGCATCAAAAGTCAGCAGCGACTGCCCAGCCGTTTGGCAGGAATCGAATGAGATGCTTTTCCTACTTTATACTTCAGGCTCCACCGGAAAACCGAAAGGCATCATTCACGGAACCGGCGGTTACATGTTACAAGCTTACACCACGAACAAATATGTTTTTGATTTAAGAAACGACGATTTATTCTGGTGTACAGCGGATGTGGGTTGGGTCACCGGTCATACCTATGTAGTTTATGGCCCGCTATTAAACGGTGCTTCGGTGTTAATGTATGAAGGTGCGCCCGATGCACCCGATTACAGCAGATTCTGGAAAATCGTCGAAGACCACAAAGTCACCGTCTTCTACACCGCGCCTACAGCGATTCGTGCCTTTATGAAATGGGGCGATGAATGGGTTAAAAAACATAATCTCTCCTCACTGCGCTTATTGGGATCAGTCGGTGAACCGATTAATCCCGAGGCTTGGTTGTGGTATCATCGCAACATCGGCGCAGAGCGTTGTCCGATTGTGGATACTTGGTGGCAGACTGAAACAGGCGGCCACATGATTACGCCTATTCCTGGATGTACGCCCACTAAACCCGGTTCAGCCACTCTTCCCTTCTTCGGCGTCGATGCCGCCGTCCTCGATGAACAAGGCAATGAAACCGACAGCGGGATTCTTGCGATTCGCAAACCATGGCCAGGCATCACCCAAGGAATTTACGGAGATGAAAAGCGCTACATCGAAGCTTATTGGAGTCGCTGGAATGGCGCTTACTATTTCCCCGGCGACGGCGCGATTAAAGATAAAGATGGATACCTCTGGATCACTGGACGCGTGGATGACGTGGTTAATGTATCCGGTCACCGCATCGGAACCGCCGAACTTGAAGCAGTCTTTATTGAGAATGAAGCGGTCGCCGAATCAGCCGTCATCGGAGTTAAACACGAACTTAAAGGCCAAGGCTTAATGGCGTTCGTGATTCTGAAATCAGCCGCCGCTAAAACTACCAACGAAGAAACCTTAGCAAAAACACTGAATGGCATGGTCGACACCAAGATTGGAAAATTTGCCCGACCAGAAAGAATTGTGTTCGTACCTGATCTGCCCAAGACTCGCTCGGGTAAGATTATGCGACGATTGCTTCGAGATATTTCCGAGGGCCGAGAATTAGGAAACGTCTCTACCCTAGCTGATCCTGCAGTCGTTGAATCGATACGTAATAAATTTAATAACAAATAATATGAAAAAAATCCTATCCCTGCTTTTACTCTTTATCACAACACAAGCCTTTGCGCTCGACGTGGGCGACAAGGCCCCGGCCACCCGTCCGAAAACTCAAATTAAAGGCGAAGCCGTTAAATCCTTCGAAAAGGGAAAGCTTTATATTTTCGAATGCTGGGCGACCTGGTGCCCTCCTTGTGTGGCGTCTATCCCGCACCTCGAAGAATTGAATAAAAAAATGGGGCCGAAGGGCGTGGTGATTACGGGGGTGAATGTTTGGGAAGGCGAAAAGAGCCCTGAAGCTGCCAAAAAAGTTAAGGACTTCGTTAAGGCACAAGGCGACAAGATGTCTTATGCTATCGCAATTGGTGGAGAAAAATTTTTAAGAGACTGGCTCGAAGCCGCAAAAGTTAACGGCATTCCCCATGCGTTTGTTATCAATGGCGATGGCGTCATCGTTTGGATGGGACATCCGATGCAATTGAACGAAAAAATGTTGGGTGATTTCCTGACGGGTACCAAAACTCCCGAACCCGAGAAAAATAAATCGGAAAAAAAAACTAAAGACGTAACCGTAAAGGATGAAACAAGTTCAGCTTTAGAGAAATTAGGGGAAGCCCTTAATAAAAATAACTTCGATTTAGCAGAAAAACTTCTCCCCGAGGCTTTGAAAAACCTTAACTCGGGAGATCAGGCTAATCTCAAAGAGTCCGTGGAATCAATCATCGCACTGGGGCGCGGTGATCCATCGAAGATCAACGCGATGTACGAGAAATCTGCCTTGGACCACATCGACAACGCGGAAGTACAAAACGAAATCGCTTGGGACCTTTTAACTAATCCACGTTTTGGTAAAAATATAAATTTAGCCTTAGCTGAAAAATGCGCCATTCGAGCGGTGGCTTTATCGAAAGAAGATGAGGCCGATAAACTCGATACTTTAGCCCGAGTTCGCTGGCTGCAGGGTCAAAAAGATGAAGCGATTAAATTACAGGAAAAGGCCGTGCGTAAGGCCTCTTATTTAACCCTCAAGGAAGAGTTACAACTCACACTTGATTCATTGCGTAAGGGGGTATTACCTCCGGGTGATCCCATCGATATCGCCGAATAATTTTATGGAAAGTAAAAGTCTCATTGAAAAAGCCCAATCGGCGCTACACCTACGTTTACTTTCCCTCCAGAAAAGAATTGTTAATCATCATGCGGGCACGGTGATTGTTATCGGCGGCGGCGATCGCTTAGCGGCGTCGGAATTAGCCAACCAGCTCACCGAGTGGCTCGACTCTCGCCTCGTGCGGATTTGTGCGCCCGATACGTCACTACCAGAAAATAAACTCCGTCCCTTTCTCTGGCCCTACTGGAACCTAGCACCCGCCCAAGGTCGTATTACGATTGTCGTGGGCGACTGGACCACGCGCTCCGTGATAGCTTCAATCAATGGAGAGCTTAAAGGGGATGCCCTTCGCGCCCGCATAAAGAGTATTAAAAATTTTGAAGACACGCTTGTCGCTAATGGAATTGCGATGGCCAAAGTCTGGATTGATACACCCGAAAAAACTCTCAAGAAACGTCTGAGTGAAGCGGAAGATACTGATGCCGAAGGTTGGGTGGTCTCAGCTCGCGATTTACTCATTGGGAAAAAGAGAAATCACCAACACGTTAAAACCATTAGAACGACCAGCGCAGGCAAAGGTCTTCCGTGGAAAATCATCAATGGATCAGATTCCAAACGCCGTAATTTAGTGGCTGGAAAATATATCGCTGACCAATTAAATAGCGGCCTGCGTCGGAAGATTACCAAAGTGAGTAAGCCTAGTAATCGACCACGGGGACTTTTAGAGAGTGCCACCGCTCATCCCGTTTTAGATAAAAAAGATTACAGTCAGCAAATTGTAAAACTTCAGTGGCGTCTGGGACGACTCAGCCGAATTGCCGCTAAGCGAGGAATTTCAACCTTAGTAGTACTCGAAGGGGTTGATGCAGCGGGCAAAGGGGGCGTCATTAGACGACTCGCCTCTAAATTAGATGCCGCACATTATCACGTGCATCCAATTCCTGCTCCCACCCCCGAAGAAAAATCTCGTCACTACCTATGGCGATTCTGGGTACGCATTCCACCCTACGGTCACATGGCCATCTTTGATCGTTCGTGGTACGGCCGAGTAATCGTGGAACGCGTGGAAGGTTTTTGTCGCACCGATGAATGGGCACGAGCTTACAGTGAAATTAATGATTTTGAAGCACGCCAGGCGGAAGTAGGATCCATCGTACTTAAATTCTGGATTCACATCTCCAAAGAGGAACAACTTCGCCGCTTCCACGAGCGTGAAAAGTCTCCACACAAACGTCATAAAATGACCAAAGAAGATTACCGTAACCGCAAGAAGTGGGATGATAATCAGCGAGCCGCCGAAGACATGATTGTGCGCACCGATACACCGCACGCACCTTGGATTGTGATACCAGGTAACGATAAACGCTACGCACGGGTCGCCGTTCTTAAAGCACTTTGCCGCGCGCTGGCCGATCGCTTAGATTAATCCATTCCTCAATCCAACGTAAATGCGGCCCAGTGATGGCCGCTTTTTTTATGTTCTTGAGAGCAACCCATTCCAGGGCGTCTTGATTTTTTATCTTAAGACGTATCTTCGAATTTAAGATAATTAAATTAATATTTTCTTCGTAAGTAACACTTCCAATCGTGCGACGGCGAACCCAACTTTTTTGGGATTTAAAATCACTCTTCAGGAAATCGATTTCAGGAATTTCTGCCATGCCCGCTAAGCGCTTAACGTCCGATGGATTTCTCCGTAGTAATAATTTATCTTTGTCAAAAATCAGTGCGCGGTGGACGACTGCTTGCTGACGTTTTTTAGGGGCAAAGCGCGGAAGACTTTCGGCGAGATTTTCTTTTTTTGCCCGACACCACTGCGCCACGGGACAAGTCGAACAACCGGGGTTAGCTTTTCGACAAACGAGAGCACCCAACTCCATCATCGCTTGATTGAAATCTCCAGGCTGCTGCACATCGACTAAGTGATTGGCTAACGGTGTAAAATATTTAACCGCGGTCGATCCGTCGCTGAAAACTTTTTTAACGCCCGCGACGCGCGCCAGCACTCGCACAACATTTCCGTCAACGACAGCAACCGGCTCATTATAGGCGATGCTTGAAATAGCGGCCGCGGTGTAAGGTCCGATGCCTTTAAATTTTTGCCACTCAGTCGCGGTCGTTGGTAGAACTTTTAATTGTGAAATGTCGATCGCACAGGCCCGCAAATTTCGGGCACGGTTGTAGTAACCCAAACCCGCCCAAGCGGCCAAAACATCTGATTCTTGGGAACGTGCCAAATCTTTGAAATCAGGCCATTTCTTAACCCAACGATTAAAGTAAGGAATAACCGTAGCGATTTGCGTCTGTTGACACATCAACTCCGAAACCACGGTGCGATAGGCGGAAACCTTTTCACGCCAAGGCATGGGGCGGCGATGCTTTACAAACCACACTAACAAGGCCTTACGAAACTTAAGGGCATTATTGGCTGAAATTATTTCACGCAAAGGCATGGGAAGGGGCTGGATTTAAATACGAAGTACAGTAAAAGTAATCGCAATGGCAAAAAAGACCAAGCAGGACTCCGAGGAAAATCCCAAGAAGGTGGCGATGCACACCCTTAAGCTCGATGCCGCCCAAGCTGAAAAACTTAAAGCCATCTTAATCGGAAAAGGCTGGGTATCCGCCGTTGTGGATCATGCTGCGTTTGCTTATAAAGGTCCGAGCT
>JBBAUU010000012.1:0-9485 GCA_040398065.1 Opitutales bacterium
TATCGGTATTTGGGTTTTCTTCACTCATGAATTAAAAGCGGCTATCTTCTACATAAACTGCGTCTTCGTCTTGAAGGATGAAGTCAGGCTCGTCGCCCGAATCAATTTTACGCATATCTTTTAAGATGACTTCCGTCTCTCCGTCGGGTTTCAGTCGTTTAATCGCGACATCGGATCGACGTCCACGCGCTTGAATGCCACCGGCAATCGAGAGGGCTTTGCCTAGGGTAAGATTCTCTTCTGGCGGGATTGTCACCGGACCCGCACGACCAACATAACCTGAAATATAAACCCGGCGTTCCGCATAGGCGACAATGGCGATAATTAGCTGAGGTTGTTTGAAATATCGACTAAAGCGTTTGGTGAGTAAATCCTGCGCCTCGGTAATTGTTAAACCAGCGACGGGCACAAGTTGCTTTAAAAAAGGGACGTCGATTGTACCATCTGGATTAATTCTTCGCTCAATGACGGTGTCGTTTTCGTTGATGACGCCGACACGGATAAAATCGCGAGAGCGTAAGCGGTAGGAAGTTTTGGTGAGCGCGGGGTCGGCTTTTACGTCATCTGCGCTCACGGCCTTGGCAGCCGCGGGGTTATTGGATGCCGTGGTCACGGGTGTGCTTGCCACTGTTTCGTTAGCGACTTCAGGTGCGGCTGGCTTCGACACTCGACCCAATTCTAAAGTTTCAGCGGAAAGACGAATCACGCCTAATCCAAAAATAAAAACACAAATAAACGCACTGTATTTTCGGATGAAAAGAATTGGACGATCTAACATAAAAAATCTGCTGAGGAATTGGCCTGCGGTAGATTTTTAGTAGCGGAAAGTGGTCGAAAGATTAATAGAATTCGCTTTAAAATTGGATGCAGGCGAGTTCTTAATTTTGGAATCTAAAGCATCAATCGTGGCAGCAAATCTGACATATTTATTGTACTCCCAATTAACACCTAAATTGAAGTCTACTGAATCAACTTGGGTGGTTCCTGAGACGGCCTTTGTTTTTAATGCGTGGAAACTGAGCGCGACATTTTCCAACAAGGCGTAGGACGCGGTATAACCGAGGGTGTCGTTATTGATTGATCCGCCAGCTGCGGAAGCCGACTTGTCGCGTATTAAATTAATTTCGTGGGTAAATTTTTCAGTTAAGTTATGCGAAAGTGTCAAATTGTAGGACAATCCGTTATCAGACACTCCATCTAAGTCAGATGTGAAATAACCAAGGCTGGTGATGATACGAATTTTACCGGAAGAAGTAGGCTGTCCATTTACAGTTAAGCCGACGAAATCTTTGGTGAATTTTTGTTGTCCAGCCGGACGGGGTACATTCGTAACTCCTGGCAGCAGAGGTAATGTTTGTTGCGTTGTACGGAAATAAGGTGCGGCCGAGTAGTTACTTACATCATGCGTAAAACTAAATCCGTACTCCAATTTTTCGCTGGGAGTTTTATAATTAATGCTGATGGGGATCGATTTGGTGTTAATTTCACTCAGTGTATTTGTGTTATAGGCAATGTCCGTAGTTTCAATGAGAGTGATTGGGTCTGTCGTTATTGTCTTAGTTTTAATCGGATTTAAATAATTATTATAGGAGTTAACGAAACCCACTTTTAAATTCAACTTCTCGCTCAGCTTATACCCAATATTCAATGAGTGAGAATAATTAGCTTGGCGCACCAAAGTGGAACCGAGGACTTGACCGCTATCCGCACCTAAAATACTGGCCAAATTATCGTTTCGGGCGGACTCATTATAAGAGGTAGAAACTCCAACAACCAGGGGTCCGCCAGTCTCATAATTAACACTCGCACTTATACTATCCTGACCTTCTTCTAAATCTTTATATTCTGATTTGTTGTAACGTAAAAAAGACCTTGAGGCCTTCAAACTCGCCGTAAGAGGACTGTCTTTGGCATACAATAAATCAAATCCAGGGGTAAACGTTACTAATGCCGCAGATTTTTTATCAGCAACGGAGTACAAATTGTCCTTAAAATCAAAAGACAATGATCCGTTGAAAAATATGTCGGTATCATCACCGATTTGGATTAAGGGCGAAGTCGGAAAAATAGTAGCGGCGTTTACGAACGCAGTTGTGCCGAGCAAAGTGGCGGCGGCTAAGAAAAACTTCGTTTTAGGCATAAATTTAGGCTAGGGTAGAAGTTGAGAATAATTTGAATTTAAGGGCTAATCTCAACAAAGAAAGGGATAAACAAAATAGGCGTACATTTAAGTACGCCTATTTACATAAGTAGCTGAATATTAGTTACTTAGTAACTATTCTGCAGCTAATTCGGTCGGGGTTACCTTAATCTTGCGATAAATAGGTAGTCCGGTACCAGCTGGGACGAGGTGACCCATAATCACATTCTCCTTAAATCCAGTCAGTGGATCGCGACGAGCCATGGTAGCGGCATCGGTCAGAACACGGGTGGTTTCTTGGAAAGAAGCGGCCGAGATGAAGGACTCAGTCTCAAGCGATGCTTTGGTGATACCCAGAAGGATAGGTTCGTATTCGGCGATCTGACCACCGCGTTCGTGAATCGAACGATTCACTTCGGCGAGCGTGCTACGATCGACGTGTTCGCCCCACAAGTAATCGGAATCACCTGGCTCGGTAATGCGCACCTTGCGGAGCATTCGAGCTACGATGATTTCAATGTGCTTGTCGTTAATGACAACACCTTGTGAACGATAAACTTTTTGAATTTCGGTGATGAGGTAATCCTGTACACGCGATTGACCGAGAATATCTAAGATGTCGTGAGGATCGACGGCACCATCCGTGAGCGGTTGGCCTTGCTTAACTTTTTCGCCAGCAACCACGTTGATGTGTTTACCGTGAGGAATTAAGTGTTCTTCTTCGCGACCGATGGAGTCTTTGATGACCAAGCGCTTCTTACCGCGAACGGAAGGTTGGAATTCAACCTCGCCATCGATCTTCGCAATTTCAGCAGCATCCTTGGGAGGACGAGCTTCGAAGAGTTCGGAAATACGCGGTAAACCAGCAGTAATATCTTGGGTCTTCGCAGCCTGACGTGGAATTCTTGCGAGCAAGGTTCCTACTTCAACTTCGGTACCCTCTTCAACGACAACACGAGCACCCGCAGGAATCGAAAATGTTCCAAGGTTTTCACCCTTTGCATTTACGATTTGGATTTGCGGATTTTGTTCATCGGAGTGTTCGATGATGCTCTTGATGAATTTATTCGCAGCAGTATCGCGCTCTTCATTGTAAGTCACACCATTGATCATATCAATGAGGCGAATCTTACCGATCGCGTTAGCGAGAATAGGCGTGTTGTTCGGATCCCAAGCAGCGATGATTTGATCTTTCTTAATCGCTTGTCCGTCCTTCACCTTGATAACCGTACCGGCGAGAATACGATATTCTTTGGCGGGCTGATTAGCTTCACCAACGATTCGAATTAAGCCTGTACCGTTAACAGCAACCAGTGCGTCATGCAGAGGTACGGTGTTAAGGTCCACGAATTCAATGTGACCATTGATTTCGGTTTTGATTTCAGGAGTCTTTAACTGAGCAACACCACCAATGTGGAAGGTACGCATGGTTAACTGAGTACCTGGCTCACCGATGGATTGTGCAGCAATAATTCCAACCGCAGTGCCACGTTCTACAATGCGACCAGTCGATGGATCGAGACCGTACGACTTAGGCGGAATTGCATTCACATGCATGTGCGTGAGCGGCGAAAGAACTTTTACGCGATCGATACCGGACTTCTCGATAGCTTTAGCGATGTCCTCAGTGATGAGTTCACCCGCAGCTACGATAACTTCGGAAGGATTGAGAGGGTTGACGACGTCATCCGATGGGCAACGACCGATGATACGGTCAGCCAAAGGAACAAGAATTTCGTCACCGTCATAAATCGTGGATTTCCAAACACCATTAGGGAGACGAACGGCTACACGATCAACACCCGCATCGCGTAACTTCGCTACCATCTCTTCCGTCAGTGTCGTATCACCTTTAATTAAAGGCTTAACTGCACCGGATGGATTAGGAACATCGATTGAAACGTGGCGACCAATCGCCGCATCGCTTAATGGAATAACTTCGGAACCGGATGAAAGATTACGATTGTCGGTGACAATCACATCCATCGCCACGTCACACAACTTACGTGTCATGTAACCAGCATCAGCGGTTTTTAACGCTGTATCCGAAAGACCCTTACGCGCACCGTGCGTCGAGATAAAGTACTCGAGAACGGAGAGGCCTTCACGGAATGAAGATAAGATAGGGCGTTCGATAATTTCACCAGAAGGTTTAGCCATCAAACCACGCGCACCGCACAACTGCTTAACCTGGGCTTTATTACCACGCGCACCAGAATCCATCATCGCGTAAACTGGATTAATGATCATCCGGTGGGTGTGACGAGGGTCACCCTTACGAACACCTGCTACTTTCGCAGCTTCGGCGAGGGTGTTATAAACAGACTGAGCAATCGTGTTAGTCGCACTAGACCAGGTATCAACGACCTTGTTTCGGCGCTCATCATTGGTGATGGTACCGCTTTCGTTTTGCTTTTGGTATTCGCGAACCTTGATGGTGGCTTCTTTCACGACGGCATCTTTTTCGGCCGGATAAATCATGTCGGATACACCGATAGAAATACCTGCTTTAGTTGCGACGCGGAAACCTGTGTCCTTCAGAGCATCAAGAACAGGAATAGAAAGTTCCTTACCAACGGCCTTGTATGTCTTAAGAATTAAATCGCCCAACTGACCCTTCTTCACGGTCTCATTAAAGAAGCCGAGTTCGGAAGGCCAAATGGTATTAAAAATAATACGACCGACAGTGGTCACAATGGTGCGAGCGTTTTTGTCGCCGTGCACCGTGTCGCGACCTAAGTCAGGATTCGCATAACGTACCCAATCGTGGAAGTGCAGCGCACCTTCGGCTTCGGCGTAATTAGCTTCTTCGACTGAACCAATCACGGGTAAGTGTTGTTCGCTCTTAGGCTTATTCGCAGGTTCAAGCGTGAGGTAATAAGCACCCAACACAATATCCTGGGATGGAGTTAAGATCGGCTTACCGCTTGAAGGTGAGAAGATGTTGTTCGTGGACATCATCAAGAGCTTACACTCCATGATAGCTTCCAGTGAAAGCGGAACGTGAACGGCCATTTGGTCACCGTCGAAGTCAGCATTGTAAGCCGTACAAACGAGCGGGTGTAAACGAATCGCATCACCTTCGATGAGCACAGGCTCGAAAGCCTGAATCGAAAGACGGTGCAGGGTTGGTGCACGATTTAAGAAGACGGGGTGACCTTTAGTCACTTCTTCTAAAATATCCCAAACCTCAGGCTTCTTTTGTTCAATGTGCTTACGTGCACCGCGAACGGTGTGCGCAAAGCCAAGATCTTTGAGGCGGCGAATGATAAATGGTTCGAATAAAACGAGCGCCATCTTCTTAGGAAGACCGCACTGATTTAATTTCAACTCAGGACCGATCACGATGACGGAACGACCGGAGTAATCGACGCGCTTACCTAAAAGATTTTGACGGAAACGACCATGCTTACCCTTCAACATGTCGCTGATAGATTTGAGCTGACGATCGCGATCCTTAACGGGCTTACCGTGACGACCGTTGTCCAAGAGAGCATCCACGGCTTCTTGTAACATGCGCATTTCATTATGGATGATCACGTCAGGCGTTTTCATCTGGATGAGTTGCTTCAATCGGTTGTTACGATTGATGACGCGACGATAGAGATCGTTTAAGTCAGAAGTCGCGAAGCGACCACCTTCTAAAGGAACTAAAGGACGTAAGTCAGGAGGAATAACGGGGAGTACCGTTAAGATCATGTGCTCAGGACGTTTTCCAGAGGCCAAGAAGCCTTGGATAATTTTCATACGACGAGCGATCTTCTTCTTAATCTGCTTCGAGCGAGTGGAGCGAAGTTGATCGCGTAAACCTTCAACGGTTGCCGCTAAATCCATCTTCTTCAGTAATTGCTGAAGAGCTTCCGCACCCATGCGCGCTTTGAACGCGTCAGGACCGTGAGTCTCAACGGCTTTACGATAACCTTCTTCGTCTAATAATTCTTTTTCAACCATGCCCGTCTGACCAGGATCGACCACTAAGTATTTTTGGTAGTAGATGACTTGTTCTAACTGACGAGTGGTCATGTCGAGCATCAGCGATAAACGGCTGGGCATGCTCTTGAGGAACCAAATGTGCGAAACGGGAATCGCCATGCGGATGTAACCCATGCGTTCGCGACGAACGCGGGAGACGGTTACTTCAACGCCACACTTATCACAAACGACGTCTTTGTATTTAACTTTTTTGTATTTTCCGCAATAGCACTCGTAGTCACGGACAGGTCCGAAAATACGCTGACAGAAAAGACCGTTAGGCTCAGGTTTGAATGAGCGGTAGTTAATTGTTTCAGGACTCTTAACTTCTTTAAGTCCTTTTACTTTGCGATTTCCGTGCTCGTCCAGTTCGTCGAGGAACTGCTCGCCGGTCCAGGCGACAATTTCTTCGGGTGAAGCGATCGAGATAGAAACGAAGTCGAAGGACTGCTCCTTGGCTTCGTTGGCGGTAAACTCAGGGGAATGTTCCGGGTGAATCATGTATGTAAGGTTGTTTGAGTTTTTATTTTTTAGTTACGCTCGGTAGGAGTGGTGGATCCAAGGCGAACATCCAAGCAGAGGGCTTGCATTTCTTTCATCAGAACGTTGAAAGATTGCGGAGTACCACTGACGAGGGTGTTATCACCTTTAACGAGTTGTTCATAAATCTTCGTACGTCCTGCGACGTCGTCAGACTTAACGGTAAGAAGCTCTTGGAGAGTGTAAGCAGCGCCGTACGCTTCGAGTGCCCAAACTTCCATTTCGCCGAAACGTTGGCCACCGTATTGGGCTTTACCACCGAGAGGCTGTTGCGTGATAAGACTGTAAGGACCGGTTGCACGCGCGTGAATCTTGTCCGCCACTAAGTGATTAAGCTTCATCATGTAGATGTGGCCAACCACGACGTCTTGGTCGAAAGCTTCACCCGTGTGACCGTTCACCAACATGGCTTTACCGGTCTCAGGAAGGTTTGCTTGCTTCAAATATTCACGAATTTGTTTTTCAGGAATACCATCGAAGATCGGAGTAGCTACTTTTAATCCTAGTTTGGAACAGGCCCAACCTAAGTGAGTTTCTAAAACCTGACCTACGTTCATTCGAGAAGGAACGCCGAGAGGATTCAGACAGATATCTACGGGAGTACCGTCGGATAAGAATGGCATGTCTTCGACCGGAACAATGCGAGCGACGACACCTTTATTTCCGTGACGGCCGGCCATCTTGTCACCGACTTGAATCTTACGCTTGGTGGCGATGAAAACTTTGACGTTCTTGATCGCGCCACCTTCGTCGATACCTTGTTCAATCGAGTCCACTTTACGTGTACGCTCTTGATCGAGTTCATCGAACTTGCGGTGGTAGCCATCAACGATTTGACGAATCTTCTGCTTCACGGGTGAATCGTTCATCTCGATGGTGCGAGAAACAGAAGCTAAGCGGCGGAGCAAGGTCTTGGTAATCTTGCGATTAGCAGGAATAATAGCTTCACCGGTTTCAGAATTTTTAACGTCGAGAGGGATTTTCTCACCGAGTAAGATATTGGAGAGCGACTCAGTCATCTCTTCGCGAAGACGAGATTCTTGAGTGCGGTACTCTTCGTTAACTTTCTTCAGCGCACGGCGCTGATCGTTAGGCGAAAGGCGACCATCATCTTTATCCGTACGGGAAGAAACCTTCACGTCCATGATGATACCGGAAATACCGGAAGGTACGCGAAGTGAAGTATCTTTTACGTCACGAGCTTTTTCACCGAAGATAGCACGGAGAAGTTTTTCTTCAGGAGCTAAGTCCCCTTCACTCTTCGGAGTGATTTTACCGACGAGAATGTCGTCAGGTTTAACTTCAGCACCGATGCGGATAACGCCATCACGGTTCAGATTGCGTAAAGCATCTTCACCGAGATTAGGAATATCGCGCGTAATTTGTTCAGGTCCGAGTTTCGTATCACGAGCAGTGACTTCGAATTCTTCAATGTGGATTGAAGTAAAGACGTCGTCTTTCAATAAACGCTCGGAGAGAAGAATCGCATCTTCGAAGTTGTAACCGTTCCAAGGCATGAAGCCGACGAGGACGTTACGACCTAAAGCGAGCTCACCTTTATCGGTAGCAGCACCATCGGCAATAATGTCACCCGCTTTTACCTTATCACCACGACGAACGAGCGGACGCTGATTGAAACAGGTCGATGCGTTGGTCTTTAAGAATTTACGGAGATCGTAAACGAAGAGTCCTTTTGCAGGATCGCTCTTGAGTTTCTTGTTTTCGAATTGGCCAGGAGAAATCTCGCCGTCTTTGGTGGTGACGATGCGACGTGCATCAGCAGCCGCGACGATACCCACGCCTTCGGCAACAACGACAGTCTTAGAGTCGATGGCGACGCGGCGTTCTAAACCGGTACCGACGTAAGGAGATTCGGTAATCACCAAAGGTACACCTTGGCGTTGCATGTTCGAACCCATGAGTGCGCGATTCGCGTCATCATGCTCCAGGAAAGGAATTAATCCTGCAGCCACAGAAACAACCTGTTGAGGAGAAACGTCCATGTAATCCACAGAGTCAGGATCTTCTTCTAAAATGTCATCACGGTAACGAACGGTAACTTTGCCTTTGAGATTTCCAGCAGCATCCAGTTCGGAATTTGCCTGAGCCACCTTGAATTTTTCTTCTTGGTCGGCCGTCATGTATTCCACGGTGTTGGTTACTTTACCGCGAACGACTTTACGATAAGGCGCTTCGATAAAACCGAACTCATTAATACGTGAGTAGGTGGAGAGTGAATTAATTAAACCGATATTTGGACCTTCAGGAGTTTCAATCGGACAGATACGACCGTAGTGCGAAGGGTGAACGTCGCGTACTTCGAAACCAGCACGGTCGCGATTTAAACCTCCAGGCCCGAGGGCGGAAAGTCGACGCTTGTGGGTTAACTCGGACAGCGGATTGATTTGGTCCATCAACTGGCTGAGCTGACTGCGTTGGAAGAACTCGCGAATTAAATTAGCGAAAGGCTTAGGGTTAACTAATTTTTGAGGAGTGATGGAATCGACGCTCTGATCGTATTCATTGATACGAGCTTTCACGGTCTTGATCACATTCTTCAGACCGGCGCGGCATTGGTTCGCCAATAACTCGCCCACGTTACGAACACGACGGCTACCCAAGTGATCGATGTCGTCGACTGGACCATCTTTCTTGCGGAGTTCGCAAAGCAGTTTGGTAGCGGCAACAATATCTTCGGGAGTGATGATACGTGTATCAATCGAAGTCTTCAGACTTAATTTCTGATTAAGTTTATAACGACCCACGCGACCTAAATCGTAACGCAGAGGATCTTGGAAGAGGCGCTGCATGTGAGCACGAGCGTTCTTCACGT
>JBBAUU010000012.1:9495-18220 GCA_040398065.1 Opitutales bacterium
TCTTCACGTTCACGGGTTCACCGGGACGTAATTTACGGAAGATTTCTTTAAGGGCTTCTTCTTCGTTACGAACTGCGCTGATGTCTTTACGGAGTGAGAGAATCACTGCACCGTCGTCGAAGCTTGTGTCAAACACGCTGAACTTCTGCTTCGGCAGTTGCTTGTGGATTTCTTTGAGGGTTTCGCGCGAAAGTTTGTCGTACTGTTTAGCGATAACTTTGCTGGTGTTGGTATCAACATCTACAATGTGGTCAGCATAAACTAAATTAGCTAATTTCTCAGGCTCTAATTTAAGAGCGCTCTCGGCGGTGTATTCCTTGCTGGCGTAGAAGAGACTCAGGATGTCCTTGTCGTCTTTATAACCAAAGGCGCGGAGTAAAGTGGTGACTAAGAATTTACGGCGACGGCGACGGCGGTCGAGGTAGACCCAAAGTAAATCGTTTTGGTCGAATTGAACTTCGATCCAAGTTCCGCGGTCAGGAATAATCCGGAAAGCGTGTAACTGTTTTCCGCTGGTGTGCTGAGATTCTTCGAAGCAAATACCAGGGCTGCGGTGTAATTGGGAAACCACGACACGTTCGGCACCATTAACAATAAAGGAACCACGCTCGGTGATCATTGGGATTTCGCCCATCATGATTTCTTCGTCTTTAAAGGTACTCTTTTCAGAGAGACGTAATTTAAGCATAACCGTAACGGCATAACTGATGCCTTCGCGGATACATTCTAACTCCGTGGTCTTAGGGAAGATTAAACTATAACCTTGGTACTCGAGACTGAAATTTCCGTTGTTGCTGGAGATGGGGAAAGCCTCGTGGAAGACAGCGTTTAGACCTAACTTGTCGAGCGCACCCGAACTCTTATCGAGCTGTAAAAACTCTCGGTAAGAAGAGATTTGATTCTCGATAAGATTTGGAGGTGGGATTACTTCAGTGAGTTTTCCGAAGTTATTACGTACTTGTGGCATGGCGGGTGTAGAGTGTCGGAGTGGCTGGTTAATTTAAGAAAGTGAGTGTCTGGTTTTGGGCGGCCCAGACTGCCGTTTTAAAATGCGGGGAGAAAACTTAGAGGCGAACCCCCTCCCCGCTCAAATTTGCTTACGCGTAGGCGAAGATGAAATTATTTAATTTCAACTTCGGCACCGGCGGCCTTGAGCTTGGTCTCAATGTCCTTGGCTTCGTCTTTGCTGACGCCTTCCTTAACAGGCTTAGGCGCACCATCGACGAGGTCCTTGGCTTCTTTGAGTCCGAGACCAGTAATCGCACGTACTTCTTTAATGACGTTGATTGGGGTCGCACCCTTAGCTTTGAGGATTACGTCAAAGGCGGTCTTCTCTTCAGCAGCAGCGCCAGCAGCGGCACCACCAGCGGCGGCGGCGACAGCGACAGGAGCAGCAGCGGAAACGCCCCACTTGGTTTCGAGGTCTTTGACGAGAGCGGCTACTTCGAGAACGCTTTGTGCGCTCAGCCACTCGATTACTTGATCTTTAGTGATGTTACTCATGTTGTTTGGTTCCTTGAATGGTTAGCGTCCGGTGAAGGACATTTGAGAGCACTAGGCTCCTAACCGGGGTTCTTTGGATGTGTATTTTGTATTTGGGTTTGGGTTTCCCCCCGTTCGGATTAGTCCACACGGACCAACCTCCACGAGGAAAGGGATTAGGCAGGCGTTTCTTCTTTTTGACGTTTGGCGTCGAGCAAACGTACAAAGGAAGAGGCTGGCGTGGAGAGAAGTGAAAGGAGCTGCGCACGAATACCATCGAGCGAAGGCAACTTGGAAAGGGCTTCGACTTCTGCTTTCGAGAGAACTTTAGAATCCAAAACACCTGCTTTAACTTCAAGCTTTTGGAAATCCTTAAAGAAAGTTACGAGAACTTTAGCAACACCGGTCGGATTGTTTCCGCCAGTCACTAAGGCCGTGTGTCCTGATAAGTAGTTAGTGAGATCAGGAAGTTTAGCTTCTTTAGTAGCGATGTTAAGAATGCTGTTCTTAACGACGTGGTATTCCGCACCGTGAGCACGGAGTTGATCACGAACCGCAGTCGCATCTTTCACGGTTACGCCCGTGAAGTTAGCAATAAGAAGATAGTTAGAACCGGCCAACTGTGAGGCCACTTCATCAACAAGGAATTTTTTTTCAGCGCGCATGTTAGTTTGCTTTTAGGTTTTTAGTTGGGGGTGATTAGGCCGTGACTGCAGCGTAAGGCTTGAGGTCGATACTTACACCAGGACTCATAGAAGCGCTGAGAGTAAGTGATTTAATGAAACGACCGCCGGCAAAACCAGCGGGCTGAGATTTCACCAAGGCTGATAAGGCTACCGCAGCATTTTCAGAAAGCTGCTGAGCAGTGAAAGATTTCTTACCGACGACGATAACGATGTTACCGGTCTTATCCATTTTGAATTCAACACGACCAGCTTTAACTTCCTTAATGGTCTTAGGAAGATCGTCGGAAACCGTTCCTGATTTAGGATTAGGCATTAAACCTTTAGGACCAAGTACGCGGGCTACTTGACGCACGTCTTTCATCGCTGAGGTTGTGGAGATCGCGACATCGAAGTCGAGAAAGCCACCGTTTACCTTCGCAATTAAATCGGCGAGACCAGCGTAGTCAGCACCAGCATCAAGAGCTTCTTTAGCATTTTCAGTAAATGCTAAGACTTTAATTTTCTTACCTGAGCCATTAGGTAGAGAAACAGTGCCACGAACCATTTGGTCGGACTGTTTAGGATCTACGCCAAGGAAGGCGGAAATTTCGACGGTCTCGTCGAATTTAGCACCGGGCATCTTTTTAATGATTTCGGTGGCTTGGTTAATATCGTACTTCGCATTTAAGTCAGCGACTTGTAATGCGGCGCGATAGCGTTTGCTGTTTTTGGTTTTCATAGCGACTTTGGGTCTCCTGCGTGATGCAGTAATTTTTTGGTGTGGATGATTGGGGGTGAAATTTAGCCAACAACTTCGATACCCATGGAGCGCGCGGTACCCGCAATCATGCGAGCAGCGTTTTCAGGGTTCGTGGCGTTTAAATCTTTTTTCTTCAACTCGACGATTTCGAGAAGTTGCTTCTTGGTAACCTTACCGACTTTGTCGCGGTTAGGAACAGCCGCACCGCTCTCAATCTTCGCAGCCTTCTTCAGTAAGACTGAAGCGGGAGGAGATTTTAAGATGAAGGTGAAAGACTTATCTTGGAAAACGGAAATGATAACCGGCAGGATCAAACCTGCTTGGTCTTTCGTACGAGCGTTGAACTCTTTACAAAAGGCCATGATGTTCACGCCCTTAGCCCCGAGAGCGGGACCGACGGGAGGAGCTGGATTAGCGGCACCTGCAGGGAGCTGGAGCCTAATTTCGCCGACGACTTTCTTTGCCATAGTGAGTGTGTGTTAAAGGTTAGGGTTGATAAAAATTATTCGCGGTCATCGCGTTCGACTTGCCAGAACTCGAGCTCCACCGGAGCTGAGCGGCCGAAAATATCGACAGAGACCTGGAGGCGGCCACGATCGTTGTCGATGGTGTCGATACTTCCAGAAACGCTCTTGAAAGGTCCGTCAGTAATTTTGACGCGTTCACCGATATTGAAGCTGAGTTTAGGTACGACTTTATCAGCAGAATCAGCCATCTGTTGAATGATGGTGTTGATTTCTTCGGTGCGAAGTGGAGTTGGATTCATGCCGCCGATGAGTCCAGTGACGCCATCGGTTTTTTTGATAAAGTTCCAAGGTCCTTCTAAGAGTACACCTTCTTGATCGAATAAACGGGCACGAACAAAGAGGTACGTGGGGTACAACTTCATTTCGCTCTCACGCTTTTTTCCATTACGGAAATCCTTAACCGTTTTTACAGGCATTAAGATTTCGGCGATGTAATCACCCATTTCTTCTTCCTTGATGTTACGATCAATGGTGCGCTTCACCTTACCCTCGTTGTTCGAGAGCGTTTGAATAGTGTACCAGCGGAAATCTGCAGGAGAGTTAGACATTTAATTTAGCGAACCAGTTTGGTCGCGAATTGGACAAAGTTTGAGAGTGAAAAATCACAGAGGAAAACCACGGTGCCCAAAAGAAAAACAGCTGCGATCACCACGAGTGTAGAGTCCACGAGCTCCTTCGCAGTAGGCCAAGTCGCCTTGACGAAAACCTCATTGAGGGTTTCGTTCCAGAAGGTGCGTAGGCGTCCGAGGAAGGCGAACATGGTGGTGATGAGTGTGTGTTTTTTAGGCGAGAGTGGCAGGACGGGAGGGAGTCGAACCCACAACCAACGGTTTTGGAGACCGCTACTCTGCCAATTGAGCTACCGTCCTATGATTTGGTTAGAAGTGACAAATGCCGGGGACCTTTTTAGGGGACCTCGGCACCTTGTCGAAGCGTCTGGTTAGAGATTACTTGATGATATCAAGGATCTGACCTGCACCGATGGTTTTGCCACCTTCACGAAGCGCGAAGCGTTGGCCTTTTTCCATAGCGATAGGTTTTTGTAATTCGATGGTGATCGTGACGTTGTCACCAGGCATTACCATTTCAACTCCCGCGGGGAGGATAACGGTACCAGTAACGTCACAAGTTCCAAAGAAGAACTGAGGACGATAGTTATTGGTAAAGGAAGTGTGGCGGCCACCTTCGTCCTGTTTGAGAACGTAGATTTGTGCCTTACCTTGAGTGTGAGGTTTGATTGAGCCAGTCTTCGCGAGAACTTGTCCGCGTTCGATTTGAGCTTTTTCAACACCACGAAGAAGGAGACCGACGTTGTCGCCAGCTTGACCTTGATCGAGTTCCTTACGGAACATTTCAACACCAGTAACGGTTGTCTTGAGAGTATCGCGGAGACCGACGATTTCGATTTCTTCGCCAACCTTAACAACACCACGCTCAATACGACCGGTGGCAACAGTACCACGACCAGTGATTGAGAAGACGTCTTCAACAGACATCATGAAAGGTTTGTCGGTTTCGCGCTTAGGCTCAGGAATTTCTGCGTCGAGAGCGTCGAGAAGATTTTGAATCGCTTGTTCGCCTTCTGGAGTGCCTTCTAGAGCAGCCGTAGCGGAACCACGAACGATCTTAGCATTGTCGCCATCGTACTGGTATTTATTCAGTAAGTCGCGAACTTCCATTTCAACGAGGTCGATAAGATCAGGCTCGGAAAGGTCTACTTTGTTTAACCAGACAACAATCTTAGGAACGCCGACCTGACGAGCGAGGAGGATGTGCTCCTTAGTTTGTGGCATCACACCGTCAGCAGCGGATACAACGAGAATCGCTCCATCCATTTGCGCAGCACCGGTGATCATGTTCTTAACGAAGTCAGCGTGGCCTGGGCAATCGACGTGTGCGTAGTGACGATTGTTAGATTCGTACTCAACGTGTGACGCAGCGATGGTCACAGTCTTGGTAGCGTCACGAACCGTACCACCCTTAGTGATTTCGGCATATGACTTGGTCTCTGCGAGACCTTTACGTGCCTGAACGGCGACGATAGCAGCAGTGGTGGTAGACTTACCATGGTCGATGTGACCGATGGTGCCGACATTCACGTGAGGCTTGGTGCGATTGAACTTCTCTTTTGCCATGATATTTTTTGTTGAGGAGGTGGTTGGTGGTTGTTGTGGAAAGTGGTGGAGCCCCCGAACGGATTTGAACCGTCGACCTCGTCCTTACCAAGGACGCGCTCTGCCAACTGAGCTACAGGGGCGAACCGTCAACGCGTTTTGGACGTCAAGGGAAGGGTTTGAATGCCAATCGAGTTGCCCATCGTCAAGCGGTTTTTTTGGCTTCTTTTAGCCCAGGGTTTTAACCTTACGGACCGATCACCAAACGATAAAACCCGGGTGCCAAGAGACGACCCCAATCCATGGATGAACTCCACTGCTTTACCTCATTATCTAACTCAATATCCCCGGAAGACCTCAATAATCGAGCCTCCGACTGCATTCCCATCGAATCTAAGGCTATTAAAAACTCTAAATTTGTCGAAAGTGTCGCTGATTTATCACTTTTTGTGGGATTTTTATCTGAAAATTTGATTTTATTAGGCATTTTACCGCTTAAAATAGGCTTTATTGCCCCACTGACAGGATAAACCTCGTATAAACCGCTCCGAGGCTCCATCGAATTCTGAGACAAATTGGCAGAGCCCATCGAAGCGAAGGGTTGAGTGTCCTTAAGGGGTATGGCCTGGTAAGCACTGGGAGCCTGAGACTTTTCTGACTCCAAAGGCAGATCGAGCGGACGGGTCGGATTAAAACGAAATTGAGGGCCGAAGCCGGGCAAGGGTGCATCTTCCACTTGAATCGTCTCGGATGAAGACGCGACCCGGCGTTCGGTCGTGGTCGAAGGTAAATAAATAACTGAAGCATCTAACAGGCTCTCGTTTTCAGCCAACGCACTTCCCTTCGGTAGAAGTTGGACGGGGTGAGCCAACGACTGAGCGCGCGGATAGACCTTCGCTTGCGGTTTGAAAACAATCAGGGAAATAAAAAATAAAATGCCCACCACGAGAGTGGCACGACGGGTGATGGGCGGCACTTGGCCACCAGTTAATTCGCGAATGGAACGAAGTAAGCGCATTAATTACCCGGAGCGCGCTCCGACACGGTAATGTTCACGAGAGAGTTCGCACCGTTTCTGACTATCGATAGTTGCATGACTTCGCCAGGTTTACGTCGAGCAATGATAATACGCAATTCATTCCAACTCTCGAACGACTTACCGTCCACGGCCGTGATGATATCATCTTTACGTAAGCCGCCACGAAACGCCGGCGAACCTTCAGCGACTTCCGTAATGCGCACGACGCCATTATTCAACATCAGCTTCTTCGCCGTAGCCGTCTCAAGATCTTCTCCAAATAATCCTAAAAATCCGCGAGTGACTTTACCAGTATTAGCTAAGTCTAAAGCCACACCGGAAATTAAATTAGCTGGAATAGAAAAGCCGATACCGATGTTTCCGCCCTGCCCGCTGGCGGTTCGTATCATGGTGTTCATCCCAATAATTCTGCCCTCAAAATCAATCAGTGGACCTCCCGAGTTACCGGCATTAATGGCTGCATCGGTTTGAATAAAATCCTGATAAGCCAATCCCACTCCGGTGTCAGATCGACTGAGGCCCGAAACAATCCCAGACGTGACTGTCATGCCGACGCCTAAAGGATTCCCGATGGCAAAAACGATATCACCCACTCGGCATTTATCGCTGTCTGCAAATCGCGCGAACGGAAGATTTTTTTCGTTAATTTTTAAAACAGCGATATCGGTTTTTTCGTCTACACCAATAACCTGTGCCTTGAATTCTCTTTTGTCGGAAAGCGTTACATAGGCCGCTTTTGCAATCGATATTGCGCCCGTGCGATCATCGCTGACTAAAACAACGTGGCGATTGGTAATAATATAACCGTTGGAGTTCACAATCGTACCCGAACCCAAACCCACGAGCGCTTGTACTTCGCCCGTTTGTGAATCCACTTTCAACTGTTTTAAATCTTCAGCCGTTAAACGGCCGCGCCAACGACGAACGATTTCCGTGGGAATGGTCTTAGCGATTCGAATACTCACCACCGCCGGAGTGATTTGTGATAACATCTCGGCGTAACTTGCTCCAGCTCGTGAACGATTTAAATCGCGCGAATCGGTTTCAAAAGACACCCCCGCTAAAACCAACGAGGGTAATAAAATGATGGCGGCGAACAGACGACTCATGCGTCTATTTATAAGAGTTCAGGGATTCAAAGCAAGCCGACCTCAACGAGCCATCGTAAATCCGCCACCCGGCTGCGTCGGCTCAGCTTGATCGCTTTCTTTATTAAAGCGCATCGAGAAAAGTTTCGTCACACCACGTTCCTGCATCGTCGCACCGAAAATAGTATCCGCCGCTGAGACCGTACGTTTATTGTGCGTAATCACTAAGAATTGTGAGAATTTAGTGAAGTCTCTTAAAATATCGGTAAATCGACCAACGTTCGTGTCGTCGAGCGGAGCGTCTAATTCATCCAACACGCAAAGTGGCGAAGGCTTCACCATGTAGATACCAAAGAGTAAGGCCACCGCCGTCATCGTACGTTGACCGCCCGAGAGTAATGAAATGCCTCTCAACTTGGTACCAGGCGGCTGAGCAATAATTTCAATACCACTTTCCAGTGGGTCTTCCGCTTGCACTAATTGTAAGTCGGCAAATCCACCGACGAATAAACGCTCGAAGGTGAATTTGAAGTTCTTGCGAATTTGCTCGAAGGTTTCCGTGAATAAACGGAGCGAAGTATCGTTAAGCTCGTTAATGGCTTTGGTGAGCTCTTCTTTCGCTTTCCATAAGTCGTCGCTTTGTTTGGTTAAGAAATCATGACGATCGCGCAGAGAAGAATATTCTTCGACGGCGACTAAATTAATTGAGCCCATTCCGGCCATGCGCTCACGCAATTGAGAAATTTCGCGGACCAAGGGTGGCCAATCGACGGATTCAATATTCTTAAGGTCATCATCGGTGGGTTGACCGCGTTGGGCCAAGGCCTCCTTCACCGGCTTATCTTCGCCCTCTTCGGCTTCTTCTAAATCATCAAAGCCAGCGGCACCTTCGGGTTCGCCATCAGCCCACCATAATTCAACGCGCCAATCCACCTTGGCCACATCGGTTTGGTGATCAGATAAAACTTTTTCCGAAATAAAATTACACTGGGAACTCTGTTCCGCGAGAGAAACTTCGTAGGACTTAAGTTGACTCTCGGTTTGACGCAG
>JBBAUU010000013.1:0-13590 GCA_040398065.1 Opitutales bacterium
CCCGAGGCAAATTCTCGTCGGGAGTTTCTTCGTCAAACCGGACTAAGCATGGGCACGCTTGCATTCGGTACGATGCTCTCGCGCGGACTGATTACCGACGCTCGTGCGGAAGGGCCGTTAAATTTAAAACCACGTGCCGCCCCATTGCCGGCTAAGGCTAAACATATTATTCATATTTTTGCCGGTGGCGCTCCTTCACACTTAGATACGTTTGATTATAAACCTGGTATGAAAGACTTAGCGGAAAAATCTAAAGCTGGTCAGGCTGGAGTTATTTTTCCTACGCCCTTTGAATTTAAACAGTGCGGAAAGTCCGGTTTAGCGATCAGTGAAATCTTTCCTAAATTACAAGAGGTGGCTGATGACCTCTGTATTATTCGCTCCATGCACTCGGATATTCCTGCGCATGGTCCTGCC
Organism: Opitutales bacterium; assembly: GCA_040398065.1. GTDB lineage: Bacteria > Verrucomicrobiota > Verrucomicrobiia > Opitutales > UBA953 > UBA953. Next base: position 418 of record JBBAUU010000013.1, read on the forward strand.
TCTAAACTTCTGCACACGGGCTCAGCTATTTTAACGAAGCCCTCTTTGGGTTCATGGGTTTTATACGGACTCGGAACCGAGAGTCAGGACTTGCCTGGGTTCGTCAGTCTAGGTGGCCAGGTGGAAGCACGTCAGGCGTCCTTTTTACCCAGTATCTATCAAGGTGCGAAAACGTCTTTCCGTACCAATGTGGCAGCGAATCGCGTCATCCCTAATTTACAAAGCGAGTTCACCAATGAGGAGGCGCAAAGAAAGCAGCTCAACTTGGTTCATCAACTCAATCAACAGCATATGCAAACGGTGCAAAAAGATGAACAGCTGGAAGCCCGTATTGAGTCATTTGAATTAGCTTTCCGAATGCAGACAGCGGCGACGGATGCTTTTGACATTTCTAAAGAATCACAAAAAACGCGCGATGCTTACGGGAAGACTGAATTAGGAGCCAAACTTTTATGTGCACGTCGTCTCGTTGAACGTGGCGTTCGCTTTGTACAAATCGACGCAGGTGGCTGGGATCACCATAATAATATTCAACTCGCAGCGGCCCGCACGGGAGCGGCGATTGATGGTCCCGCAGCTGCTTTAATTAAAGACTTAAAGGAGCGCGGACTCTTGAGTTCCACGTTGGTAATCTGGGGTGGAGAATTTGGTCGCACGCCGACGACTGCCGGACGAGTCAATCCGAACAGCGGTCGCGATCACTGGTCCAAGGCTTATTGTGCTTGGATGGCGGGTGGCGGCGTGAAGGCCGGAATTAATTATGGTGAGACGGATGACATTGGCGGCGAAGTTGTTTCTAACGGCGTCGATGTTCACGACTTGCACGCAACGATTCTGCGCTTGATGGGCTTTGATCACACTAAACTTACCTATCGATACAACGGCCGCGATTTCCGTCTGACGGATAACTACGGTCAGGTTGCCGAAGGCATTATCGCGTAAATTATAAATCTACGTTATCAATCAAGCGAGTGTTGCCCAAATAACAGGCAAGGGCCAACACGCATTCACCGGGAAGAATCTTGGTGACTTCGCTTAAAGTTTCTCGGTGTACGACTTTTAAATATTGGACGCGCAGTGACGCATCCAGCGTAAGTCTTTTAAAGGCCGCCTTCTCAATGAGAATGGGATTCGTTTCTCCTTTTTGTACTAACTCTTGAGCTACTTTGCAGGCGGCTGGTATCGCTGTGGCCTTTTGAAGTTCTTCCGGGGTTAGGTATCGATTTCTTGAACTGAGGGCGAGTCCGTTGGGCTCACGCACCGTTTCATCGATAATCACTTTAACGGGCATGTGTAGGTCGTGGACCATTTGTTTAATGACCACACATTGTTGTAAATCTTTTCGACCAAACACGGCACAGGTCGGTTGAATTACATTGAAGAGCATTGCGACAACCGTGCTCACCCCGCGAAAATGTCCGGGTCGAAAGGCCCCACAAAGACCCGTGGTCACTTTTTCAACATCGACCCAAGTGTTCGCATTTTTAGGATAAAATTCTTCAACGGTCGGAGCAAAAATAAGATCCACCGAGGCTTTGCTGCAGGCATCACGGTCCGCTTCAAATGTTCTTGGATATTTTGAAAAATCTTCGTTCGGGCCAAATTGTGTAGGGTTAACAAAGATGGAGACGACCGTGAAATCTGCTTCCGCCTGGGCACGTTTGATTAAGGAGAGGTGTCCAGCGTGTAGGCATCCCATCGTAGGCACCAAGCTGATTTTTTTCCCTGCGGCGCGAACTTTATCAAGTGCCTGACGTAGATCTGAAATGGTTTGTATAACTTGCATGCAAAGAGGTTAGCGAGCGGGTGGTATCGAAGTGACGATAAACATAAAAAAAGTACGCATTAATACAAGATATCTTCCTTTGCATCCACGGAACTTCATGTAGAGTTAGACTAGTTGATTTAATAATTATTCACCCCGACTTCGCCCCTATGTCACTTAATCCTGTTACTCTCTTTACTGGCCAATGGGCCGATTTACCTATCGCGGAACTTTTACCTAAAGTTAAAGCCATGGGCTACGATGGCGTGGAGTTAGCCTGCTGGGGCGATCACTTTGACGTATATCGCGCGGTGCACGAACCTGCCTATGTGGAATCGGTTTGGAAACTTTTAGAAAAAAATGGTTTAGGATGTTGGGCAATTTCTGCGCACTTAGTCGGGCAGGCTACTTGCGATTTGGTCGACGAACGTCACCAAGCGATTCTCCCGGAACGGGTGTGGGGTGATGGCGCTCCCGAGTCTGTCCGTCAGCGTGCTGCCGCAGAAATGATTCTTACCGCTCAAGCGGCTCGAAAGTTTTTTGATGCGGGTAAAAGTATCATGGCTAAGTTTCCTAAGGGAACGGGCAAGGCAGTCGTTAACGGATTTACGGGTTCGTCCATCTGGCACGCACTCTATGCGTTTCCTCCCACCTCACAGGCATACCTTCAAAAAGGTTATGACGATTTTGCGAAGCGCTGGCTGCCGATTCTGGATGCCTTCGAGAAGCAGGATGTTTATTTCGGACTGGAGGTACATCCGACTGAAATCGCCTTTGATATCGTTTCTGCCCAGCGAGCTTTAGAAGCTGTGGGTCAGCACAAACGCTTCGGTTTTAATTTTGATCCCAGTCACTTGGGCTATCAGGGCGTGGATTATATTAAGTTCATCCACACTTTTGCTGCACAAATTCATCACGTGCACATGAAGGACGCTTGGTGGGGCCATGGTGATGGTACGGTTGGCGTCTTTGGTGGACATACGGATTTCTGTGATTCGCGTCGCGCTTGGGATTTCCGTTCTGTGGGTCGTGGTGATGTAAAATTTGAAGACGTGATCGTCGCGTTAAATGACATCCGTTATACTGGTCCGCTCTCGGTAGAGTGGGAAGACGGGCGGATGGATCGTTTCCATGGAGCGACCGAAAGTTGTGCCTTTGTGAAACGTCTTGCGTTTCCACCCAGCGCCATCGCCTTTGATGCCGCGTTCGATCGCCAAAAACAGAAAAAATAAATTATAAAATAATTATGACCATCAAAGTGGGAATTATTGGAGCCGGCGGAATGTTACAGTATCACGCTGCAGGCTTCCAAAAAGCGGGCGCTAAAATTATCGCCATTGCCGATCGCCATACCGCGGCTGCCCAAAAGGCTGCCGAAAAATATAAGGTGCCTAACGTTTTTGAATCAGTCGAAGCGATGCTGGCGGGCTGTCCGGAGCTCGATGCGGTCAGTATCATCGTTCCCAATAAACTGCACGCCCCACTGGCTATCCAATGTCTCAAGGCGGGTAAGCACGTTTTCTGTGAGAAGCCTCCAGCGCTCAGCGCTCGCGAGGTAAATGAGATTATTGCGGCGGCGAAGTCTTCAGGAAAAAAAGTAATGTTTAATTTCAATAATCGCGCCCGCCCCGAATCGGCGGCGATGATGAAATTAATTAATAATGGTGAAGTTGGGAAAATTAATTCCGCTCAAGCGAAGTGGATTCGTCGCACGGGCATTCCGGGTTTTGGTGGTTGGTTTACCACAAAAGAATTATCCGGCGGCGGCCCGCTCATCGATCTCCTGCACATGGTTGATTTAGCGATGTATTTTATGGGCTATCCAGAACCCGCTCATGTGTTAGGTCAGACTTTCAACGACTTTATTCAGGACAAATCTTTTAAGGGTCCTTGGGGTATCGCTGATGTCGTCGGTGGAGTGACCGACGTAGAAAATGCGGCCCATGGTTTTATTACTTTTAAATCAGGCCAGGTTTTAACGCTGCAAGTGTCTTGGGCTGAGATGGTGAAGCGCGAAGAGGTTTCAGTAGTGTTTCAGGGTACGAAAGCGGGTGGTAAAGTGGAACGACTTTTCGGCTCTGACGGATTAGATGATACCGCAATCGATACTTGTGAGTTATACGTTCAAGAAAACGGCAAGAGTGTGAATCGTGTCATTAAAACTCCCGAGTGTCTTGATATGGGCCGATCCGACTCCGCAGCTAATTTCATTGAAGCCATCGAAGGGAAGGCCGCTCCATTAAATACACCCGAACAAGCCTTGCGCTTAATGCAGGTGATTGATGCGATTTACGCCTCCGCCCAAACAGGTCGCCCGGTATCAATTTAACGATTCAGTAAATAGATACTCGCGTTGAGTATCGTCGCGAAACTCACCCAGAGCACGTGGGGGCTTTGCAGGTATGCCGCGGCTTTGTTTTCTTGGTAGAGACAGCGCACCCACGCTCCGAGTGTGATAAGGTAGAATGCGAGTACCACTAAGGCCCACCCGATTTGATGATATTTGAAAAAGACAGGCGACCAGAGGGCATTGGAAACTAGCATTAAAAAGAAAAATACTTTTGTGAGTTTATTCTCAGTAGCGTTCCAGACCATCCATTGAGATACAGCCATGAGAAGATACAACGTACTCCAGACTGGGCCAAAAAGATAGTTGGGCGGATTGAAGGATGGCTTAATCAGATTCGCGTACCAGCCGGTGATTTCAGGGTGCGTTGACTGTGAGCCTAGCCAGCCAATCCCGAGTGTGAGTAAAATTAAAAGCCCTAAAATGCCAATACTTCCTCGGGTCTGCGATGATTTCATAGCTTTAATATGTTCGATATTCACTTGGGAGCAAGGGAAGTATTTTGACCGCTTGCCATCTGTCGTTTTGTTCTTCTTTTTCGTGTCACTAAGCCATGTCTGATTCTTACATCCAAAATCTCTTCGCTGAACGCATTGGCGGAATTAATTACGGTAAATCTACCGCGATTTATAAATTTGAAAAAATTAAGCGCGCTAAGGCTGCGGCCAAAAAAGCGAAGCCCGATGTAGCGTTGATTGATCTCGGAGTAGGGGAGCCCGATGAAATGGCTTTTCCTCAAGTGGTGAAAGCTTTGCAGGTTGAAGCCGCGAAATCCGAGAATCGTGGTTACGCTGATAACGGTGGTGCCGATTTCCGTTTAGCCGGCGCGCGTTACCTCAAAAATCTTTTCAATGTTACCATCGATCCTGAAACTGAAATTCTTCACTCGATTGGATCCAAGGCCGCCCTCACACTTTTACCGGCCTGCTTTATCAATCCTGGTGATGTCGTCTTAATGACTGTCCCTGGTTATCCCGTACTTGGAACCCATGCTAAATATTATGGCGGCGTAGTTCATAATATTAAATTAACCGCCGAGCATAACTTCCTGCCTGATTTAAAATCCATCCCCGCCGATGTTTTAGCGAAGGCTAAAGTATTGGTATTAAATTATCCGAATAACCCAACGGGCGCTTGTGCAACGTTGAAGTTCTACGAAGAGGTCGTCGCTTTTGCAAAGACCCATAATTTGATTGTGGTTCAAGATGCGGCTTACGGTTCGCTTCACTTTGGCAGTGAGCAGGTTTCTATTTTACAAGTGCCTGGAGCTAAGGACGTAGCCGTTGAACTTCATACACTTTCCAAGAGTCACAATATGACGGGCTGGCGTATTGGTTTCGTCGCAGGCAATTCACACATCGTCCGTGCTTATGGTGACGTGAAGGACAATTCCGATTCCGGACAGTTTTTAGGAATTCAAAAAGCAGGCGTTGCGGGTCTCGATGACGTTTCGATTCCTCGTGCCATCGCTGCGAAATATTCTCGTCGGATGGATAAACTCGTCGGCGTTTTAGCGAAGCTCGGTTTCCAAGTGCGTAAACCTGGTGCAGGATTCTTCTTATATATGCCTGCTCCTAAGTCGGCCACTGGTCCAAGCGGCACGGTTCAATTTGATTCTGGCGAAGCTTTTTCTCAGTGGATGATTTCGGAACATTTAATTTCCACCGTGCCTTGGGATGATTGCGGATTCTTCGTTCGCTTCTCCGTCACATTCGTTTCGGAAAAAGGTGAAGCGGGTGAGGCCGAGGTCATTGCCGAGGTCGAACGACGCTTAACCCCCTGGAAATTCAATTTCTAAGAGATTTTAGCTAGTTTCTGTCGGATTGACAGGGGCGGGGTTAATTGGTCAGATTAACTTTCTAGTTTATGGCCTGATAGCTCAGTTGGTAGAGCAGGCGCCTGAAGAGCGCCGTGTCGTTGGTTCGATTCCGACTCAGGCCACCACTTTAAGAAACCCGTTTGTACCCTCAGACGGGTTATCTTTTGAAGAGTAAACGGAGGAGGTGAAATCTTTCGCCGTGATCCAGCGGTGGCACAAAAGAATTATCCACGCCGTGGTTAATTAAAGTAATCCGTTTAGCTTCCTTACTTACTTTATCACCCTTGGTCGTTTCTTCTACCCATTCTGCCTTAACAATACCGAAGGGGATAGATTCATTGCGCCAGACGGTTCCCTCGATTTTGATGACCTGGTTTTTTACGAAGGGTGGATTTATATTAGTAGTACAAACCATATGCAATTTTTTGCATTCATAAGTTTTATTTTGGAAATCTAAGCGTTCGGTTTTTTTATCATCTACTAAAGTATTTTCCGTAGAGTAGCCCGCCGTCCTCGCAAGGAATTTAACATCTTCGGGTAGCATATACCATGGACCCGTTTTAGGATTCGAAAATAGAATTTCGGCAGAGGACTCCAGTAATTTATTCGCGCCTTCACGATCTAGGTCCTTGGGTACTAAAAATCTTAAAGGGGCTTTTTCGCGAGAGCCCAGCCAGGCCACGGGTTCGATGTTTAACCAAACATAAGTTTTTTTATCTACTTCGCCCGCTGCCCAAACGGAGAGTTTTATTTCAGGTACTTTATCCGTCGAAGGCACATCCGTGCGTGCTATTTCGTAAGTCGCCCACGAGCCTGCGGGTGGGAGATTTTCTGCAAAAATATTCCATTGGGCTTGGGCGTGCGTGCAGAGTCCGAGGGTGAGCCAGAGCCACCATTTTTTCGCTAGTTTCACTTTTCGACCCTAAATTGCTCAATTTGCCCTGTCGAGTGCCTATCTTTTGCCTTTGTCTTTGACTCAATGTAAGGGCTTAATTTTAGTTAAATCTCTGCTATGGAATGCACGATACAGTCATCGACGAATCCGACCTTGAGTGGTCGTGCCTTAATTCCTGCGATTATTATTATCGGGCGATAAGTCCGCGAACGGATCGCATCAGCGAATTCCCGTTCCGCGGCAAATCGGAGCGGCGGTCTATCTTTTTAACTCAACCTAACATTTACAACTAACATGGCTCGAAAAATCGAAATCTATGACACCACACTCCGCGACGGATCGCAGGGGCTGGGTATCCATTTCTCGGTGGCTGATAAATTGCGCGTGGCTCAAGAGCTTGAACGTTTTGGCGTAACTTACATTGAGGGCGGCTGGCCCGGTTCCAATCCTCGTGATATCGAATTTTTTGCGGAAGCCCGAAAATTAAAATTTAAGAAAGCTAAACTCGCAGCGTTCGGTTCCACTCGCAAAAAAGGTGTCCGCGCCGCTGAGGATAGTCAGGTTAAAGGTCTCCTCGAAGTCCATACTCCGGTGGTCACCATTTACGGTAAGACATCGGCATTGCACGTGCGTGAAGTTTTACGCTGCACGCCCGAAGAAAATTTAGCGATGATTGCGGATACCATCGCTTATTTGAAGTCGCACGGTCGTGAAGTCGTTTACGATTGTGAACACGCTATCGACGGATGGAAGGAAGACCCTCAATACGCACTGGCTTGCTTTAAGGCGGCGGCGGATGCGGGCGCCTCACGCATTGTTTTATGCGATACTAACGGCGGATCGTTGCCTGATGAAGTAGCGGCCTGCACTCGCGCGGCGATGTCCGCCGTGAAAGCAGCCATCGGCATACACACGCACGATGATTCCGGATTGGCATTAGCGAATGCGTTAGCCTCACTCGATGCAGGTGCCATGCATGTCCAAGGCACCATGAATGGTATCGGCGAACGTACGGGTAATTGTGATTTAACTGCGGTGATACCGGTTGCTCAAATCAAACGCGGCTGGAGTTGTGTTCCAGTGAGTTCATTACGTCGCCTCACTGAACTTTCTCGTTTTATCGATGGGGTAACCAACCAAGCTCCCGATCCTCGTCGCCCCTGGGTGGGTGCGGCTGCGTTTGCGCATAAAGGTGGAACGCACGTGGATGCGGTCAGAAAATTTTCGGCAGCTTATGAACATGTCGACCCCGCAACTGTTGGAAACGCGCGTGACGTTTTAGTGAGCGATCAGTCGGGTCGCAGTAATTTATTAATGAAGGCAGCCGAGTTGGGAATCGAATTAGACAAAGATGCACCCTCCACCAAAGCAGCTTTAGAAGAGTTAAAGAAACTCGAACACCAAGGTTGGAGTTTTGAAGATGCTGATGCGTCGTTGGTTTTATTACTTCGCCGTCATTTAGGTAAGACGGCAGTGGTGCCATTTGAAGTCGTGAATTATAATGTATCCATCCAAGGTGGCAGTAAGACGGCCTCGTGCGAGGCCACCATCCGCACCCGCGTTGATGGAAAAGAGTCTTTGACCGTCGCAGATGGAGAAGGTCCCGTGCATGCTTTAGACCAAGCACTACGTAAGGCTCTCGTTAAAGCCTTTCCTAAACTTAAAAAAGTTCATCTCGCAGATTACAAAGTTCGCGTACTGGCTGGCCAAGATGGCACTTCGGCGAAGACGCGCGTCGTGGTGCGCTCGACCGATGGCAAAAAATCCTGGGGCACCGTGGGCGTCAGTGCTAACTTGGTTGAAGCCTCTCTGCGGGCGATTGTTGAAGGCTACGCTCACGCCTTAGTTTAATTGATGAAGACTCTGTCGATTATTTTTCTGATGGTTTTAACTGCCTGTATGCAGGCAGCTAATTCGGTGGAATCTGTGCGCGTGGTTTCACCGCGTGTTCAATTAGCTACGAAGTTGCAAATCCGTGATGTGAATGCGGATAAAACGATAGAGCCCAAATTAATTAATCGTCTTAAAGAACAAGACGATCGCGCCGATCATCCGACTGACACTAAAAATTTCATTCAACGCTTTAGTTATTTTTCCTTTTTAGAAAAAAGCCGGAAAGAGAAACTCGATGTCTATATTCCGCGCGGGGAGTGGAAAAATAATCGCCCCGCCGTATTATTTATACATGGGGGTGGTTTTAAAATGGGGGATAAGGCCGAGTTTCGCAGTGCGAGTGTTTGTGCGGATTTAGCGCGTGCAGGTTATGTTGTAGTCAGCTGTAATTATATTTTATCCACCAAAGAGAAGCCCGGAGTTTGGCCTCAGAATATTGCCGACTGTCGCGAGGCCGTAAGATGGATGAGACAAAACGCTGGAGACTTGGGTATTGATCCGCAACGTATCGCCGTGGCTGGTGGTTCGGCGGGAGGTTACTTAGCGCTGATGGTTGGATTGACGGATGAAACCCCCGAACTGGGTGGCAATCCTAAGGCAGCCATCTCGTCCAAGGTTTCCGCGGTCATTGATATGTATGGGGTAACCAGCGGGGGAAAGTACGCAAAAAATATGCTCGTCGATTTCGGCACGGATACCGATACAATCTTTAGTCCAATAAGCTATGTTACTAGTAAGAGTGTCCCTATTTTAATCTTACACGGTAACGCGGATAAAACGGTGGATATTAAGCAATCTAGAAGCTTAGAAGAAGCGTTGATTAAAAATAAAGTAGACTACAATTTCGTAGAGGTTGAAGAAGGTGCGCACACTTTTGATCTTCATCCTAAAGGGAAGGGGTGGAAGCTCTCAGGAACTTTTAAAGGTCAACCCGAGTCTCGCACCAGCAATGACCCTGATGTAAAGGCGGTCGTTGTTGATTTCTTAGAGCGCACCATCGGAAAGTAATTTTTAAAAATTCTTTACAATAGCGAAACTTTGGTGAGGGTTTTGGAGTTTAACGCATTATGAATTCCGTAGTTTGCTTAATTCTTATTAATTTTCTCTGGGTAGCACCCTTGTTTGGGTACACAAGACAGGCCAATCCTGGCCCATGGGGTGAGCTCGTTGTATCTAATATCTATTTGGAAGCGCCTGACTCGGTTATTGATATTGCTGGTAAACCAGACCCAGTGCCGCGTTGGACTTTTCCTGGTTTGTCGGCGAGTATCGTTAAGGACCTATTAATCCAATCGGGGGTCGATCTCGCTTTAGTTGAGCGTCTCACTTCATCCACTCAGTTAAAGAGCAGCGGCGCCGAGATTGTTATTTATCCCAAGTTGGAAGACTTATTGCAAATTAAGGGAGCCGTCCGAGATAAACTTTATACTGAAATTGCAAAATATCCGCAGAACGAATATTACACTGATCCAGTATTTATTTTATCGGGTGACGTGGAAGAATGGTTGGTCGAGGCTTCGCTGAATGCGAATCAGAAGGATGTGGTCAGGCAGTTGGTTTGGCATCGCGGAAATGCATTAGTCTTTAGCAATGTCGGGGTTTTACTCGGTTATGCCCAGAACGGGGAAGAGATTAAAAACACCCTCCGAGCGATTACTCGTTGCATGTCATTAGTGGTCAGTAAAAAATTCCCAATTAAAAAAGAGCAACGCGAAACCTTCTTGCGCTATTGGATTGGTAATCAGCCAGAGTCTCCACGGATGACTTTTATTAAGGCTATCAGTCGAGAGACTGATATTAACGACACCGTAGATATCATGCACTTCCTCCCCGTCATTATGCGGGAAAAACTTTATACATTTCCCTCGCTGAGAGATGGCGTGAAAGGTCGCTTGCCTGATTGTCATTGGACCTCGCTCAACTTTTTTAATCTCACCCCACGCGATTATTATCGCAGTACTTCGTTGGCCGCCATTCAGCTAACCCAGGCCTATAACCAAGTGTCTGGTCCTTATCAGTTTGGCGACGTCTTGTGCTACACGGATAACGGCGAAGGATTACATACCTGTGTTTATATTGCCGATAATATCGTACTCACTAAAAACGGTGAAAATATTTTAGCCCCTTGGGTCTTACTCACCATTGAGGATGTTTCTAAGATTTATAAGCGCAGTCCGACTACCCAAATTCAGGCTTATCGCTTAAAGTAAGTCCGCTGTCCCCGACAGGAATCGAACCTGTATCCTCGGTTTAGGAAACCAATGTTCTATCCGTTGAACTACGGGAACGCGGAAGGTGTTTTTAGGGGGTTTATAACCTCCGGGCAAGCCCTCATCATTTGACATTTACCCAGAATTTTCTAGTTCTGTCTCTATGTCCTTATATTTATCCGCAGCCAGTACCCCGTTATTAATCCCTGGCTGGGCCTGGGTGGGCTTCATCCTTTTTATCTGCGCGATGTTGGCTTTGGATTTAGGCGTCTTCAGTCGTAAAGAAGAAGCCCCCACATTTAAGAAGGCGGTCGCATGGTCGGTTGTTTGGATTTCTTTGGCCGTTGCCTTTTCATTTTTACTTTCCTTCTGGCATGGATCCGAGACCGCCGAATTATTTATCGCCGGATACATCCTGGAGTTAGCACTCTCGGTAGATAATTTATTTATTTTCGTGTTGGTTTTTGCCCACTTTAAAATCCCCACACAATATCAGCACCGCGTTCTCTTTTGGGGAATTTTAGGGGCCGTCATCATGCGCGCACTTTTTATTGTTATCGGCGTAGCGGCGGTAGATCGTTTCACGATACTCCTACCGTTGTTCGGTTTATTTTTAGTGTTCACTGGTTTTAAGTTAATTTTCACGAAGGATCAGGAGGAGGGCAAGGGGGTGTCCGAGGGATTTGTTGTCCGGATGTTAAGAAAATTCGTTCCCCTAACTCCTGAGCTCCATGGTAAAGCTTTTTATATTACACAAAACGGTCGGAGATACTTTACTCCCTTGTTTGTTGTCCTGGTCATCGTGGAGTGTACGGATTTAATTTTTGCGATAGATTCCATTCCTGCCGTGCTCGGTATCCTGCCTCCTGATATGTCCGTGGAGGAACGTCGCTTTATTGCCTTCACGTCCAATATTTTCGCTATCATGGGTCTGCGCTCTCTGTATTTTGCTATCTCGGGCTTCATGGAATACTTCCGTTTTCTCAAACCTGCGCTCGCCTTCATTTTAGTCTTTATTGGGGTAAAAATGATACTTCCTTGGGCCGCCACTTTAAGTATGCTTGAAGGGATGGTCACCAGCTGGATGCCTGCTTCCTTTATTACTAGTGGCAAGGTGCATATCCCGACCCAAGTTTCGTTAATGATTATTAGTATCGCCCTCATCTTAGGAGTGGCGGCCTCAGTCATTTTCCCCAAACGTAAATAAGTGAGTTTGGTATTTCCTCCGGCGGGCGACTGGCTCAGTCTATTCTGGTGTTTAGTGCCCGCTACAAAACTTATTTTCCACACCTGAAGGGGAGTCGCACCCTGTTGGTTTTAGCTTTATTATTTGGTGCCGTTTACGCCTCAGCTAATGCCATTGGATTACCCTTTCTCGTCGGAAAAGTTCTGCCCACGGTTTTTGGTGATGAAGTGCAACGGGCGGCTCCACTCCTCGTGCTACCCCAATGGTTAGGTGGTGCATCGTATTATTTACCTAAAGAGTATGCGGTGACCTTCGCCGTCGCCTTTCTTCCCGGGATTTTCATCATTCGCGGTAGCGCGGAATTCTGTTCAAGTTTTTTCCTAAATTTAGCCGGACTTCGCGTGGTCGAATCGGTGCGTCGGACTGTTTTCGAGAAATTGCAAAAAATGCATCTCGGATTTTTCGGAAAAATCCCCGTGGGTGATTTACTCCAAAGAGTGATCAATGACGCCAACTCAGTGCGCATGGTGTTGGTCGATGTTTCCAACGATATTTTAATTCAACCGCTGACGATGCTCTTTGCCGTGGGCTATGTCGTCTGGCTTTGTTTATCGAAGCCCAATGGGGTATTGTTTTTAGCCTGCTTGGTGGTGGTACCCTTTGCCGTCTTTGCGGTTCGAACTATTGGTCGGGCGATTCAGAAGCGGGCCCGAAGTGGACTAACTTTTGCGTCAGATCTGAATTCTATCGCGGTCGAAAATCTTCAAGCCGCCCGTGATGTTCGCGCCTACGGTCTGCAGGAACGGGAGGCTTCTCGTTTTGCCAAATCCAGTCAGGAGGGTTTGCGAATCCAGGCTAAATTAGTGCGCTACGAAAAAGCCCTCTCACCCTTAATCGAAATCTACGCCGCCTGTGGAATCGCCATCGCAATCGGCGTGGGTGCCTCGGTCGGTTTTAAATTTGAAGAACTTCTTTCACTCATCACTGCCTTTTACATGGCCTATGGTCCGATCAAGAAAATTGGCTTCGTCAGTAATCGTCTACACATGGCCGAACCT
>JBBAUU010000013.1:13600-17767 GCA_040398065.1 Opitutales bacterium
GGTTTAGTGCGCCTAGAAGAAATTATTAATGCGCCCATTGAAGTTGCAGACGCACCACAAGCACAGTCACTGGGCCGGGTGCGTGGCGAAATCGTCATGCAGGATTTATCTTTTGCCTATGGTAAGGAAACAGTTCTAAGCAATGTCACCATCACCATTCCCGCTGGACAGTCGGTAGCCTTGGTCGGACCGAGCGGTGCCGGAAAAAGTACGTTTGTGAATTTAGTTCCACGTTTTTTTGATCCACATCAAGGCCGCTTATTGGTCGATGGGGTTGATGTTCGCCAAGTAAAACAGGCGGATTTAAGGGCCAACATCGCACTCGTTTCACAAGAGCCGATTTTGTTTAACGAGACTATTGCGGAAAATATTCGAATCGGCAAAGCGGGCGCCACCGATGCAGAGATTCGCGAAGCTGCACACCTTGCGGGTGCGCTCGATTTCATCAATGCACAGCCTCAAGGCTTTAACACGATGGTCGGCGAGCGTGGAGGTAAACTTTCGGGCGGACAGCGCCAACGTATTGCGATTGCCCGCGCTTTCTTGAAAGACGCCCCGATTTTAATTTTAGATGAAGCAACGTCGGCGCTGGATACCGAAACGGAACGTAGCATCCAGAATTCACTTGCTCGCTTAATGAGTGGCCGGACCACTCTCATCGTCGCTCACCGCTTTAGTACGATTCGCGATGTGGATCGCATTTTAGTTTTTGATAGCGGCCGCATTGTTGCTGATGGTACGCGCGATGAAATTTATAAAACCAGTGAACTTTTCCGCCGTCTCTGGGATAATCAGTCGCAAGGTTTAACTTAACGATGCGCATTTTAATTTGTAAGTTTGCCGGCTTACGCGGCGCCCTCGCTGTTTCCGCATCTCTCCGCGCGATTAAAGAAGTTCATCCCGGAGCCAATGTTACGTACATCACGTTGCCTGGAGCAGAAATGGCGACCCGGGGTTGTCCCGTGATTACCGAAACAGTTACTTATAATTTAAATAGTACAGTCTCGCAGTTTGCCGCTCTCGTCTCGCATCTTCGTCGGCAGGATTTTGATTACGCTATGGCTTTATCTTCTCACCCTATGGCCCGGGCCCTTGTCGCTTGCAGTGGGGCCACGCGGAGAATTTGTGCGGGCAAGGCACCATTTTATTTAGCACCTTTTTTTCATCAACAAGTCCGCGGATTATTAGCCGATCCCCATGAAGCCGCTCGCGACCACGCTATCTTTTCGGAGATTTTTAATATCTCCGCCGAAGTGCCGCCGATGTGGTATGCTTCCTCGCGGATGGAATCACATGGCTTGCTCGTTGAGCCCCAAAAATATTTAGTGCTGCATCCTGGAGCTTCCCAGCCTTCGCAGGTTTTAGAAATCGATAAATGGGCGCAAGCCACGCGTGAACTGTTAGCGGCAGGTTTAATAGAACGCGTGGTGGTGTCCGCCGGTCCCGCCTCGGAAGAACGCATCATGGCCGATGCGTTGTGTGGATTAATCGGCCCCGCTGCCTTTTCTACCCGCGGTCAACTCACCTTAGCCCAACTCGCTCTATTACTCAAAGAGGCTCGATTATTCATGGGTACAGATTCAGCGATTTTACAATTAGCCTCAGCGGTGAAAGTACCTGTTTTAGGAGTTTATGGACCCTCTAACTATAATCGTTCGCGACCTTGGGGCACTTTAAGTCGCTCCGTGCGAATTGATACGACGATGTTCGAGGGCGAAGACTTAAATGATTATAATGCACGGATGAATCGCGCGATGGGACGTATCACCGTTCAGCAAATTTTTCGTGCGGCCGAGGATTTACTAAGAATTAGTAAGGTTTAAGCAAAGGTGTCGCTTGACCCTTGGCTGGGCTTTTCAAATGTAAACGCGTGGATTCCGCCCCTGTTCATTACGACGCTGTTATTATCGGTGCAGGAATGTCGGGCCTCGCCGCTGCGGTGCGACTAAGCATGTTCGGTCAAAAGGTTTTATTATTAGAAAAGCATAATGCCGCGGGCGGACTGAACTCCTTCTACGCGCGTGGTAATCGCAAATATGACGTGGGCTTACATGCCTTAACTAATTGGGTGCCCGAAGGTGCTAAGGGCACACCACTCACCAAGTTAATGCGTCAGCTGAGAATTAAACGCGAAGAACTGGATCTTTGTCCACAACTTGGGTCGCTCATCAAAATGGGTGGTAAGCAATTACGGGTGAATAATCATTTTCCAGATTTGATGGACGACGTGGCCCAGGTTTTTCCGCAGGCCATCGACCAGTTTCGCGAACTCGATCATTTTATTTCTAATATCGATGAGGCTGCGTTAGACGCTAACGGTGGCTCGGCCCGCGCGTTGTTGAACGAAAAGATTTCGGATCCGCTGTTACGCGACATGCTTCTTTTGCCGACTTGTTTTTATGGGAGCGCTTTGGAAAACGATATCGAAGTCTCGCAGTTCGCCATCATGTGGCGCTCACTTTTCAAAGAAGGTTTTGCCCGCCCATTCATTGGCGTAAGACAAGTCATTCGCCTGCTCTTGGATCGTTGTCGGGAACACCAGGTGGACCGTCGCATGAAATGCGGAGTGAAACAGATTGTGGTTCGTGGCTCTCGTGCCACGGCTTTGATTTTAGATGACGGAACGGAAGTGACCACGAACAAAATTTATTCATCCGCAGGGGCCGTTGAGACACAACGCTTAAGATCCGATTGTTCCCCGCAAGTCGCGCAAGGTGAGATTGGTCGATTGGGCTATCTGGAAACTATTTCGACTTATCAGCCAGAAGAGTTTTCTAAATTTAATTGGAAAGAGACGATTATCTTTTTCTGTGACGAAGAACGTTTTAACTATCAATCACCCCAAGGTTTGGTCGATCCAAAGTCAGGCGTTATCTGTATTCCCAATAATTACAATTATGGCAGTGAGCGAAGTTTAGATGAAGGGTGGTTACGTGTTACCGCGCTCGCTAATCATGATGCATGGTGTCGTTTGCCTGAAGAGGAATATCTGGCCCAAAAGACTGAATGGTTTAAGCAACTCAATCGCGTCGCCCGTAATCATCTTTCGCCACTATCCGATGCCGTGCATGATGCAGCGCTGACATCGACCGATGTTTTTACGCCGCGCACGGTGCGCAAGTTTACCGGTCACCTCAACGGAGCTATTTATGGGTCGCCCATTAAACGTCGCGACGGGCGGACGGATTTAGAAAACCTTTTTATCATTGGAACGGACCAAGGTTTTCTGGGCGTGACGGGTGCAATGCTTTCAGGTATTTCTATGGCCAACTTACACGGCCTCACTCAATAAATTATGGAACCAGCCCCTCATACACCTCCCCGTACTCTTTTACAGGACCTCTTACAGCCAGTTGTCGTGGTTGGTGCGCTCGGTTACTTTGTTGATATTTACGATCTCACGCTCTGCATGGCGGTGAAGAATGCGAGTTTAGATACTTTTAATATTAAAGGCGAAATCGTGTGGTACGCCGACCCGATGAATTGGCAGATGTTGGGTATGTTAATCGGTGGATTATTTTTCGGTATTCTTGCTGATCGCATGGGCCGCTTGGCGACGTTGTTCGGTTCCATCTTACTTTATTCCCTCGCGAATATTGCCAACGGCTTTGCTACGAACATTGAAATTTATTCGGCGTGTCGTTTCTTTGCGGGCATTGGCTTAGCGGGCGAACTGGGTGGCTGTATCGCTTTAGTTTCCGAAGTACTTTCTAAAGAGCGGCGCGGTTATGGTACGGCACTCATTGCCGCGGTCGGTGTTTCGGGGGCGGTGGCTGCTGGTTTAGTTGCTGAATTGGTTTCATGGCAGACTAATTATTTTATTGGGGGAGGGATGGGGCTCTGTCTTTTATTTACACGAATGTCGGTCGCCGAGTCGGGTATGTTTCACCGAGCTAAAAGTTCAGACGGTGCTGGCGTAGTTGCGCGCGGTAATTTCTTTGCACTGTTTACCAGCAAGCTGCGCTTTATGCGCTACATTCGTTGTATCGCGATTGGGCTGCCTACTTGGTATATGATTGGAATATTAGTACAGAAATCGGAAAGGGTATTTGCTCCAGAATTTTCAATTACTAATGTCTTAACGAATCGAGCGGTCGCTTTATTTTATTTGGGTTTAACGTTTGGTGATTTAGCTAGTGGCTTGGCCAGCCAGTGGCTCGGTTCGCG